>JARRMG010000136.1:0-2886 GCA_037386265.1 Nitrosopumilaceae archaeon | reverse complement strand
GCTCTTAAAATATCTGCTGTCAGTTCAGGACTTTTTGAATCAAAAATTTTGTTGATGTGAGATTCCACTAGGCTTCTATGGTTAATGTCAATGGTAATGTCCTTGAGTAAAAGAGAATCAAATAATCGTGAAGTAAACTCTATAATTTCAGCCTCAGACTCTATACCGGGTTTTCCATAAACTTCAATATCCCACTGGTGAAAGTATCTGTATCGTCCCTTTTGTGGCTCGTCATATCTAAAAACTCCGCCAAAGCTTGAAATTTTTGCTGGAAGACGCATTGATTTCTGAGATGTTGCATAACGTGTTAAACCAACAGTAAAGTCAAATCGTAGAGCAACTTCCCTATCTCCTTTATCTTTGAAAAAGTATATCTCGTCTTTAATAGCAGGACCAGATTTTGTCTCCAAAACTGAGAGTAGTTCCATTGGCGATGGATCCATAAATGAAAATCCATACAAATGAGATAATTGTTTAAAGTGGGACCTAATGTGCTCGATGTTGGAATGCTCAGATGCCTCAAAATCTTTCATTCCACGTGGTAACTCCATGATAGTTTTGGTGTTAGGTATAGTGATTTAGATATTTCTCTAATCTAACATCCATGTTTTTTTGCCCAGGGCTCTTGGGCAAATTCACTAACCTCACAAAATTGAGGAAGAATTTCTGCATGTCCAACTTCTAAAATTTCCTCGTTGAGGTTTAATTCATTGCAATAAATTTTGGCAATTATTCTTCCAAAACTTCCTTGTGTTTGTCCATCATCTTCATCAACTAAAACCTTGGAGCCAATAGGACAGATTGTTTCAATATAATATTGCGCCTGAGTATAATCATAATCTCCCCATTCTGGTGTATTTACAAGTGCAAATCGAATCGATTTGTCTCCAACTACAATGGTATCACCATCAATAACCCTGGTTACAAATCCAGATATACATCGGGCCTCACCTATGCATTGCTTTTCTTTTGGAATGTATTTTTGGACAGGTAAAGTTATTTTCTCATCTTCAGGCTCCATTTCTGAATTTTTTGTCTCAATTATTTTGGGTTTTTCAGAAGTACTAATTGTTTGAGAGACATCAATATCAGATACTGTTAATGTTGAAACAAATGCCGTAATTCCTATTGCAATAATAATAGCAAAGCTAGCCAGAATAATTTTTCTTAGAACCATATGCACAATAACGATAATGTAAACTTAAGACTATCTAGGAAATGGTCGTGAAATTAAGAAAATTTTAGATTAGATTTTAATTTTTACAATTTAAAATTTGTACAATCAAATCCATTATTTTGAATAATATTAAAGAAATTAGGAAAATTCATTATAATACCATTAAAGGGTAATTATTTTATGGATATTCAAAAATGTGAATGTCCTCCAGGGGGGGCAAGTTATGTTAATGATGATAGTATGATTATTTGTAATTCCTGTGGGGGTTGGAAAGAGGGTCAATATTAGAAGAAAAAATATGTCACAAATAGAATTAGATTCTGCAGAATTTGAAGAACAGATATGCTCACAATGTCACATTACACGCCCTCATTGTCATTGTAAATGTCCCTATTGTGGCAATCCTGAATGTGTTTGTGAGTTCTCTTCAGAATAAAAAATTTTTAAATCATTGTGATATTAATCCAGACTAAAAATTCCGTGGGCTGCTGCCATGAAAGCAAGAACAGAGCCATTCAAGGTTCTCATATGTATTGCCTCATCACCGTCACCTAATTGCTCTATTTCAGCTTGAAGTTCTTTCTGTTCAGAGGTAAATTCTATACCGTCAAGCTTTCGCTTGTAAGCTAATTTTCTCATTATGGTAGGCAAGTCAGGATTTTCACGGTAATTTGTCTGTTCAGGAATAGGAGAGAACTCTATTGCAATGTATGGCCTCTTACCCTCACGCCTAAGATAGTTAATTATTGGTATAGATTCATCATTTTGTACAATAATACACAGATCAAAGTCGATTGATTTCAGATATTTGATGAATCTAAAGTGTCTCAGTCGCCCTTCATGCTCCTCTACTCTTTTAATCTGAATAGCACTCGGCTCAGTAAGAATAACTGAATAGATTTTTTTATCACAATAAACTCCAATGGTTGCTTTGGTCATATGAGAAAGGTTACAAAATTATCCTTCTAAACTTTGACACCTAATATTTTGTCTCAAATGTAAAGAAATCTTAAAAGATTTGAAATTCTTTGTTTGATTTGTCAAAAAGTATCTGGAATTATAATTAAAATTGAAATCTTGAAAAACCAATACATGTTAGGTCCAATAGCATTTATTCTGGGAGGAATTGCAACTCTAGTTTCCCTTTGGGCCTATTTTGAAAAGGGTTTGGGGATCTAGCCCACACAGACAAATCATTCGTTCTCTTTAAATAGAAAATTTTGTAATTATAATCATGACAAACATTACCATGTGGAAATGCTATAGATGTGAATTAACATTTCAGCAAGAGGCCCACGCCAAGTTTCACAAGAATCTATCAAACCACAACTCCCAAAAGGTAATGATATCATGTGCCTGATTCTTTGATTTTTTTGGCACATTCATCACAAAGCATTATCTCAATTCCAATAACATCAACTGGCTTTTTGTTTGGGTGATCACAAGATATGGTCATTTTGTGTATTTTGTATATTTTAAAAAATTATTTTAATTTATGGTATCTTAAAGGTGGGTAAATCTTGGACATTTTGAGGCTTTTGTCTTGGAGATTGCGAATTCTCCAAATATTCCTCAAATAATTCTTGCTGGTATGCTCCACCAAAAACAAATACTGCGCTCAAAATTCCTATCATACAAATGATAGCTATTGCCACTAATTCAATTGTCTTCAATTGGCGGGCCGAGACTTCGGGGTCCGGCGCAGCGAG
>JARRMG010000135.1:0-2893 GCA_037386265.1 Nitrosopumilaceae archaeon | reverse complement strand
TGGACATATGAATACAATGTCGACACATCGGGAACTACCTTTTTCCATGATCATGCTGCATCCGAAGGTCTCGGGATAAAAGATCACATCTTGCAAGGTCTTTATGGTTCAATCATAATTGAACGAGACCCTCCTAAAACCTACATTGACAAAGACATCGTAATTGTAATGTCTGAAATAGGTCATGATGTAGAAAGAAAAAGCAAAGGTCCTGTCCCATTTTACCTAATGAATGGTAAAGGAGTGCCAGGAGGCGAAAAAGCGTTAGAGGAAATTTTCAAAGAAAAAGGCATTGATGGTGTTGTTGAGCAATTTAATAAAACAATACCTGTCCACTACGCAAAAGTTGGTGAAACAGTTCAATTCCATGTGATAAATTTAGGGGAGCAGATTCATTCTTTCCATCTGCATGGAAACAAAATGTATTCTAGCACAAATGATAGAGGTGCTGTGATTGCATCCCAAACAATTCCTCTTGTACAAGGAACACTAGAGACATTCATTATTACACCTGACAAACCAGCAATGTGGTTATTTCATTGCCATGTTGTTGGACATGCAGATGCTGGAATGATTGGCTTGTTTATCGTTGAAGAATAAATTTCTTCTTTCTTTTTTATTTTTAATGTTACGAAAGCATTAGAAATTTTTGAAAATTTAAAATAATTATTGATTATCTTACACTGTGAATTTATCCGGACACTCAACATGTTCGTAATGATGTTCAGTAAACTTTTCTTGTACGACATAAATTACAATTTTATGCAATTCTCTGTCTTTGATTTCTTTGTGACATCTAAGACACCTTTTTGTTGATTCTGCCATAGGGTACCAGCGATCCAAAAGGCTGCTCTATAAGGATCTGCGATCAGCTCAAATTGAGCAAAAATGACTCAAATTACACTTTTTAGTATATCAAATGCCTAAAGTAAGGCAGAAATATAGCAAGAAGGGGTTCTATCACATGGATGATTTGGTCATTAAACAGTTAAGAAACCTATATGGCTTGAATCCTGATATTCCTCATCTCGCATTTCAATTCCCACGACTTCCTCCAGGGATTATTCATCCAATATTAAAAATCCATGAAAATCCTATGAAAGAAAAATTCTCGCAAGATACAGATTCACTAAATAAAAAACTTGATGGATTCCAAAAATTATATCAACAACACGCATCTGGATTAATGAAAATGAATTCGTCTGCCATAATTCCTCCAGGACACCCTCTATTTTCTGAGAAGAATTCAGTTGAATCTCTGAAAGCAGAAAATGACAAACTACTAAAACAAAATCTGGAATTGAAGAAAAAAGTAGAAAAAGAAAACTCTAATTAAAACTTAGTAATCAAAATATTTTAAATTAAGAATCCTTATTAATTTCTAATCTAACCTTCATTATGGTAAAGACACCAGCTGAAAAATGGAAAGATGCCGTAATTAAATATAGAAAACAATGTCAAAAAATTCTTCAAATATCTAAAAGTGTACGATATGCTGGTGTGATTAACCAATATGGTAGAACAATTACCGGAATTGTACGGTCAGATATCAAACCTTTATTGAAATCTGAACAAGTAAAAAATGAATTTTTTATACTTTCTACTTTAATGAATTTACGAAAAGATTCAGAAAAAGCTGTTGGAAAATTAAATTATGTTTTGCTAGAACATCAAAAAGTATCTATCGTGATTTTGCAAAAAAACAACATGACGTTTTACATTTCAATGGACCAAAACTCCAAAAATATCAGTGAAAATATTTCTAAAATTAAAAAATTAATCTAAGCCGGAGTAAACCCGTGATATCCACCGGTTTGTTCGGCTTTGTCTCTAAAGATTGGTTCAAATAATGAGATTAGGTATCCATCTGGATCTTGAACCACAGCATTTTTTCCTGCCTCTCTTTCAACAATATCTCTGTAAATTTTAACACCTTTTTCACGTAGTTCATCTACTGCGGATTTTACATCTCCTACTAGGAACCCTATAGTTATTCCGTTTTCAATTGAACTGCCAATATGTTCAGCAGTAAGAGATGCAGGATGTAAACTCAAAAGTGCTCCTGAGGTTCCTAAATCGACCCATGATCTCCTTTGATTTTTTATTGGTAGTCCAATAATTTCATGGTAAAAGGTTAGAGATTTGTCGAGATCTTGAACGGCTAAAATGACATTTCCGACCTTCTTAATATTCACGATAATCCCTCAGTATCCGTATGTTAAATTCTTTGTTATTGCACTTCGACCATTGTTTCGGTACGCTCAACACCACTAATTTTTTGAATCTTGGTGGTAATGTCTTTGATTTCTCCCAATGCGGTTACCTCTATGATTGCCACTGCGTCAAATTGGCCACTGGTTGGAAAAGAGTCTTTGACTGCCGTTACTTTACGTAATCGTGCGGCTATCAATTTTTTTGGGGATTTCACCAGTATTATTGCTCTTACCACCCTAAATCCACCTCTACTTCAATCAGGGTTTCTGTAGTGACAATCTCTTTGATTTTTTTAAGGTCAATTACCATCTGATTAATTTCATCAATTGTTCCATTCAAAATAGCACTAATGTCTGCTCTTCCTGTAACTACCATGACTTCTTTAATGATCTTTCTTTTTTTCTTTAAAATTTGAACAACAGTGTCAACTTTACCTGGTTTTACAGTGATTAGACATAAGGCTCTCATATTTCAAGTAGCACATAGAACCGGATAAAGATTACTCAATCAGAAGCTTCTTGAGACCTTGCTTCCTCTAAATATGCCCTTCTTTCTTCATTGATTTTTTCTTGGTCAATTGTAAGATCATCATCAATTATCGCGATACCATCTCCAAAATCTTCTGGTTGCTGTTTTTTGCCCTTAGATTTTGTCTTTGATTTTGCTTTTGTTGTTTTAG
>JARRMG010000134.1:0-3433 GCA_037386265.1 Nitrosopumilaceae archaeon | reverse complement strand
CGTATGGATAAGAGATGTTGGTTGTAGTGTTATCAAGTAAAACAACAAGAGAGGCGTATGGATAAGAGATGTTGGTTGTAGTGTTATCAAGTAAAACAATATCTAAGGCGCAACAATTTTTAGATTGTTGAAAATATTTTTCAAAATATTTTGGAATAATGTGTTTAATTGCGAAGTTTAAAAAAATATCCTCAATTTCAAAAAAGTAAATGTCAAATTGATAATAACGTTCATTCGTAAAATAAAATTCTTCAACAGTCCCATCAAATAGCTGCAAATAAAATATATTTTCGATGTTATTTAACATATGGAATTGTGTTCCAACATCAATACAGTAGAGTGATTTAGAACTATTAAAAAGAAATGAAAAAATAACTTCACAGTTGTCTGTTAGAAGTGTTTTAACAAAAACACAATCATTGTTTGTTTCACAGGATATTGAATTAATTTTTACAGTTGATTTTTTAAATTCAAAACAATTTTCAAAATCTTTAATCAAAAATTTTTGATCCTGTAAATTTTGATTTTTTAAAATCATGGAATTTACAAAAACAAAATATTTGTTTCCAAATTTTTTGATATTTATCTTGCAACAAGTATTGAGTTTTAATTTGCATGTGATTGTGTTTATATTTTTTTGATAAATTTTTTGAATTAATATTTCAACAAAATTATTTTTAAGATAGATTACAACAACAGCATGAGTTTTAATATCAAAGTTTAGTTCTTGAGAGAAAACAAAAATTTTTTTAGAAAAATTATAAATTGTGTGAGACAACAACATTGAAGATAATAGAATTCTTTTGTTATCGTGACAAAGTTTTTCTTTACAAACTAATTGATCACAATGATTAATCAACACAAATATTTTCTTTTGAAAAATAATTTTTTGAAAGCAAGCTGGATTTGTAGAAAAATAATTTTGTGTTGTAGTTTCAGAAATGTTTGTTGATTTTAAATTTTGAAAATTTTCAAAATTGTATTTGGTAAATGGTGTTAAAACAAAAATATATTTTTCAAAAACGATTACAATAAAACTAATTTCCTTTTCCCCCATACAATTTATGTCACAATAATTGCTTTTGAACATTAGGAATAATTTTTTCGACAGACACTTTTGGAATTTTTTTATAAAACTCTGAGTGTAATATTTTTTACAATTAGTTTTTGGATCTAAAAATTTTCCAAGACCATTAAAACAAATTTAATTTAATTTTTCCAACACAATTTATTTTGATTGCTTTAGTTGAAGTATTAAAAAAACGCATATGTTTTTTATTTTTTTATATAATTCTGATTGTAATATTGATTACAATTAGTTTGAAATTCGTATGAAACAATCCATACTGACACGAAACTAAATAACGCCAGGTGTAAAATACCTCATGTAAAAAAATAATCAAATAGCAATGGAAAAATCGAGGTCACACTACAAATCAAATAACAAAATTTCATAAAAACGAAAAAATTGAATTCAATGTATGAAATACATAATAAAGGATTCAAAGTTTGAAAACATGATGGCGATTAAAAACATCACTGTCTTGGGATCAGGAATAATGGGACATGGTATAGCACAAGTTGCATCTACTGCAGGATACAACATCGTTCTAAGAGACATTGAACAAAAATTTTTGGATAAAGCAATGGAGAAGATAAAATGGAGTTTAGATAAACTCGCAAGTAAAGAAAAAATTTCACAACAAGAAGCAGACTCTATCTACTCTAGAATCACACCTATAGTAAATTTGAAAGAAGCCGTAAAAGATGCAGAGTTAGTAATAGAAGTAGTTCCAGAAATTATGGATTTAAAGAAAAAAGTATATGCAGAACTAGATTCGGTTGCAGCACCTGAAGTAATCTTTGCGTCAAACACAAGTACCTTACCAATAACTGAAATTGCAAACACCACTACACGTCCAGAAAAATTTATTGGAATTCATTTTTTCAATCCACCACAATTAATGAAACTAGTTGAAATCATTCCAGGAGAAAAGACTTCAAAACAAGTCGTTGACATGACTCAAGAGTTTGTAAAATCTGTAAACAAAACTGCGGTATTATGTAGAAAAGATGTGCCAGGATTTATAATTAATAGATTATTTATTCCAATGGTTCACGAGGCATGTTATGTACAAGACAGAACAGGCTCATCACTTGAAGAAATTGATTCTGCCGTGAAATTCAAACTTGGATTTCCAATGGGAATATTTGAGCTAGCAGATTTTACAGGAATTGATGTGATTCACAAAGCAACCATTGAGATGCATCTCCGGGATAAAAAGGTGATTTTGCCACATCCAACCCTAGAAAAAATGTTCGAAGAAAAAAAGTTAGGCCAAAAATCAGGAGAAGGATTTTACAAGTATTCAGATGACAAGTATGAACGAGTTTCATTATCAGAGCAGCTTGCAGAAAAGGTAAATCCAATTCAGCTTGTTGCTAATATCCTAAACAATGCAGCATGGCTAGTTACTAATGGCGCAAGTGATATCGAAGAGATTGAAAAAGCAGCACAGCTTGGGCTTGGATTAAAGAAACAATTGTTTGATACTGCAAAGGAGATTGGCATCTCTAAAATTGTAAATGAATTAAACCAAGTTCCAGAAGAACAACATCCAGAAAAAATTGAAGAAAAACCCAGAACTGAATGTGGTCCAGGTACAGTGCTCAAAGATGGCGTATGCGTTTTAGATAAAAGATGTGGACCTGGGACTATTTTAAAAGATGGAACGTGCGTTATTGAATCTGCTCCCAAAGTTATCTCTTCTCCACAAGCATTAGGTAAAGAATTAGTATATGGTCTGATTGCAGCATTTGTGGTTGCAGGAGCCATTGGAATAATACTGGCTTTGATGGGAAAAGCAGGAAAATCTTCGGACTAGATCCAATGGACGGTGGTTTGATAGGGAATTAATCCTATGATTAGAGTTTCATATGTTTTTGTAACCATCATTTTATTGGGATCAAGCCTGATTGGTATTGAGCCTGAGAACTCTCCATCCATGTGCATGAAAATATACTGAGACTCTGAAAAATTATCCGATGAAAAATTAATACCAATAATTTTTGATGTATTAGGTTCCAGTGTTGTTGGCTCTACTTTAAAAATTCCCTTAGGGTCCCCCTGGTAATACACCTCAATTTCCAATTGATTGAAACTAACATAAAATGGCAATGGATTGCAAATTTCAATCTCTTCTTTGCTTGACAATCCAAAATAGCTAAATTCTTCATCAGTAGTTCTTAGTTGAATCTTTTCTACTGCATATATTTCCCAGACTCCATACGACACTGAAATAATTATCACTACAATTGCAATTGCAGAAATTATAGAATACTTGTTCATAGTCTTAAATTAAAATTATTTTTCTATCAATTAAGTTCTGAAAAGCATTGGCATATGTTTCATCTGAAATTTTTTCTTCAAGCC
>JARRMG010000133.1:0-2905 GCA_037386265.1 Nitrosopumilaceae archaeon | reverse complement strand
CATATCAGTTCTAGTGATATTTTCAAGAACAGAGTTAGGAGAATCAATCCAATCAAGTCCATCAATATCTATTTCTACAGGATCCGAAATAGTTACACTCGATCCATTACAGACACTGAAAGTTGTTGCACCATCATATAATTTGACAGTAATAGTAGAATCTTCAATATCTACCTCAACAGATTCATCTGCAGTCCCACATGAACCAGAATCTTCCCATGTGAAGCCATCTGAACCTACCACAACAGTATTTGTAATTGAGCCACCATAGGTAGCATTGTTTCCAGTATCTGCTCCTACGAAAGTAACTGTTACTTCGTCGCCAATTAAAGTTGCATGCGCTATATTTGGAGGTACCATCAAGGCAAGAACTGCAAAGGCAACAATAGAAGTTGTTAAGATCTTATTTGTCGTTAGTTTTTTTGTCATTAGTTATTCAAAAGACTGTATCCGGTTAAAGTGGTGTATGTATCAAAAATTCCTAACAGTTATGATAACAATTGTTGCAAAACAAAAAATTTTGTATTGTTACAATTTAGTAGTGAACTTTAAGTAGAACAATTTCCAAAATTTTCTTTGTAAAAAAATTCTTGTGTAGCTAGTATATTGTTACACAAAAAAATAACCGCTACAATAAATGTTGTAACACTATCAAGAATTTTGCTATATTTTTGCAGTAATGGTTAAACACTATTCCAAGACGAATCCATCAATGCAAAGAAAACTAACGACATTGGGTGTATTTGCAATCTTAGGAGCCACACTTGCTTTAGGCGGGTTTGTTCTTCAAGATGTAACTGCAGCTAATAGTGCAAACAAATCTTCTTTCCAATCCGAAACCATGGAGGTCATAATGGCCGCAGAACTCATGGATAGCGGTTCAGGAGATGGAACACTTGCATATGCAAGTATGAAAGCATCAAATCCTCAGGACGTTCTAGTTCTTTATGATGAAGAATGCTCCCTATACACAGAACTTAATCTTAAGGGACCTAAGAGCGGTGGGGATACTGTCGAAACCGATCAAGTACGAGCAGCTCACAAAATTGATCTCACAATTGACGGAAAGTCAGTAACTGGTGATGTACCAATTACCATGTGTGATAGAACCTATGGTATGAGTACCAACCTACTATCAGAAGTTGAGGAAATATGTGATGTTGTTGCCAATATCGACACAGATGCAAACGATGGGTTAACCTGTGATCCAGTATTTCTAGATACTTGGATTAACACCAAAGCCGCTCATGGATGGCATTGGGTTCTTGTTAATCTCGGTGACTATGAGGATGCTGATAACGATGGACTGCTCACATTTGAAGTCCAAGGATTCGTTGAGACTGAAGATGAGAAAAATAGAGACACCACCGGTGTTGCAATAGGACAACGTTCACTTACAGTGATTCCAATTCATCTCGATGTTGACGCCTAAAAGCAACCCCTCTTTTTCCTTTTTTTATTTTTTAGAGAAATAATATTCAAATCAGTAGAAACTTGTATGGTTTTGGGACCATAAGAGTCAGTAAAATATGATGGGACCGGCAGGATTTGAACCTGCGACCACTAGTCCCCCAGACTAGTATCATACCAAGCTAGACGACGATCCCTTATGGTTTACGCACAAAATGAAATTATTAAATCGTCGTATTGGTAATAGGAATTAATGAAAATTTGTAGTATTTGTCATAAAATTTCTGGTTCTGATCAAGATCATCTAGATTGTTTACAAAAAAGGAGAGTGGAATTAGAAGATGAAGATTTTAAAAGCAAAATTACTGAAAAACTAGAATTGTCCAAAAACCCTCAAGATTTGGGAGTAGAAGTAAAAGCAATTTTGGAGCATCTATCAAGAGAAAAAGACAGTAAAGACTAGCTATAGCCACTTTGTGAGTCTGTCTTTTTCAAATTGTAGTTTCTCGTTAAGATGTTCAGATGTTGACTCTGTTAGCTTGGCAGATGGTTTTGGTTCTGAAAACATATCAACCTCAATTAATGAAGCAGTATCTCGCCCTGATTCAATAAAACATCCACCTTTACCATCAAATAGTGCAGAATCATCCTTAGAATGAATTTTAGAAATAATATTTTGAGCGACAGTAAGTCCTTCACCTTCTGCAAATACCCCTGCTTTAGGTACTGCCATAGTTTCTGTAACCTTAAGACTAGTTACATCACCAATTGCATAAACATTATCGTATGAAGTTTTACAATCTCTATTGATTGGAATAAAATTATCTTGTTTGGCTAATCCAGATTCATAAATTACATCCGGAGCAATGTGTGGAGGTATAGCCAAAAGCAAATCAAAATCTGCTTCACCATTTTCGAAGATTAACTTGTTTGTGTCAACTTTAGTTATTTTACAAGATTCATGAAAAATAATTTGTTCTGAGTTTATCAAGTCAAGAATTTGTTTGCTTATTTCGGGTCCTGCAGCGGGCAAAGTTATTGGTGCAGGACTGTAGAAATGAATTTGGACAGAATCCCTCACGCCTGACTCTCTGAGCATTGAGTCAATAAGCAAGGCAGCCTCAAATGGAGCTGGTGGGCATTTGTAAGGCATGCCCATAATAGAAATGGCTATTGTTCCTGACTTTAATTCCTTGATTTTATTATGAATTTTTTCAGATTCTCTGTAATCATAAAGGTTCATTCCATGTTCAACTAGGCCAATGATTTTTTGGGGAGCTAAAACTGCTCCCATGGCAATAATTAGATAATCGTATGAAAGATTCTTTGTAGTAGTTTTGATATTTTTATTTTCTAAATCAATTTGAAGAATTTCTTCATTAAGAAAGTCAATTTCTTTTTTAGTTAATTCATTCAGTGAGCCAGTTGAATTTTCAAAAGTTCTTGTCCCCTTTATTATCCAGAGTTTAACAAAACCAACCATAAACCAATTTTT
>JARRMG010000132.1:0-4122 GCA_037386265.1 Nitrosopumilaceae archaeon | reverse complement strand
CAAAAAACAATGGGGTTAAACCTAAAACCACTTGTAATACGGGAAAAAACAAAGCTGGAATCTTTTGCAAACAAAGTCATCGCAGTTGATGCATACAATGCCATCTATCAGTTTCTAGCAAGTATTAGGGGTCCGGACGGCATGCAGTTAACCGACATGGAAGGAAGAATTACCAGTCATCTTAGTGGCTTACTTTACAGGAACATTAATTTCCTATCATTAGGAATAAAGCCAGTCTATGTGTTTGATGGAAAACCACCATCGTTGAAAACGGCTGAAATTGAGAGAAGGAGACAAATCAAAAAGGATGCCACGGTGAAATACGAAAAAGCCATTGCTGCAGGAGACATGGAAGGGGCAAGAAAATACGCTCAGCAGACCACTAGTATGAAAGACGGGATGGTTGATGAATCAAAGAAGCTTTTAGAGTATTTTGGAATTCCGTTCATTGATGCACCATCTGAAGGAGAAGCAACTGCAGCACATTTGACAAATACTGGGCAAGCATATGCCTCTGCAAGCCAAGATTTTGACTCGATTTTGCTTGGTGCCAAAAGGCTTGTCAGAAATTTTACAAATAGCGGAAGGAGAAAAATTCCAAACAGAAACACCTACATCGAAATCGAACCAGAAATAATTGAAACCCAAAAGACAATAGAATCCTTGGGAGTCACAAGAGAGCAGTTAGTAGACATAGGGATTTTGATTGGAACTGACTTTAACCCCGATGGATTTGAGAGAGTCGGACCAAAGACTGCATTGAAAATGATAAAGCAGCACTCAAGACTAGAAGATATTCCTCAAATTCAAGAGCAATTAAAGGAGATAGAGTACGAGCAAATTAGGAAGATATTCCTAGAACCAGTTGTTGCAGATGTAGATGAAATTGTTTTTGATCAGGGAGATTATGATGGAATTAGCAATTATTTGGTAAAAGAGCGAAGTTTTTCGGAAGATAGAATTCAGTCTTCCCTTAACAGATTAAGAAAAGCATTAGAAAAGAAAAGTCAAAATTTAGATCAATGGTTTTAGGGAACATTACTTAGGTAACACCTTTTCATTTGTGGGTTTATGGCATCCACAATTATAGTAACAGATGGTACTTCCACCTCTACAACCACAAAATGCACATTTCTCCTCTTTAGTTACTGTAACCTTTGGCAATACCTTTTCATTTGTGGGTTTATGGCATCCACAATTATAGTAACAGATGGTACTTCCACCTCTACAACCGCAAAATTCACATTTGTCTTTAGTTACCATAATCATAAATCCTCAATAGGTACAAGTTTTCTCCATTATACACAACTATCTATTACGTCAGGAAATTAATTAAGTATGATCTAGAAATTTGAAATTATTTTTTGGGAACCATGCTAGAAGTTTATTATCATACATGAAGTTATTATCAAAAAAGGGATTAATGATAAATCTATTTTAAGAGTAAAATGAGACTAAAGACATGAAACCCTCTGAGATAAATTCAGAAATTGAAGCCATTGTAAAATCAAAATCCGAAGGAGTTTATTCAAAATGGCAGATAGGCAGAGCAAACAATCCGTCTGATGCCAAAGAGCAACACGGAAATCCAGATGATTGGTATGATTGGAGTGCAGATAATACCGACGATGCAGTCAAAACTGTGGAATATTTTCTAGATAAAGGAATGAGGCATGAAGGAGTAGGTTATGGAGGGGCCGATTTTGTTTATATCTTCTTTATCGGGTCTCCACAAGAAGAGTTACAACAAAACAATTAGATCAAAAGCCGAACATGGGACTTGTAAATCTTCATTCTTCACAAAAAAATAATTAATTTAAGAAATTTTTATTTTTTGTTTAAACACCAATCGAGTAAATATTATTCCAATACTTGTTGCAAACCAAATTGTCACTAGTCTGGTAAATATTACCAAAGAGGATGCTAGAGAAATCGCCAGTCCGTTTTTTACTAGTAAGTATTCGGCAATGCCTTCAGTTACACCCATCCCACCAGGGATTAAAGAGAGGATTCCATAGCCTAGTGATGTGAAATATATCTGAGATGTCAAGATATATCCCAAATCTACATTAAATGCTAAAAACCCGATATACACTGCAAGTGCATCCAAACCCCATCCTGTCACGCTTATCAGCCAATTCTTTGTCATTGGTTTTGGACGAGTTAATAAGAAAAAGGATTCATTTGGACTAAATTTAGATAATTTTTCAGAAACTAATTTTATTTTTGATAATTTCTTTTCTACGGAGGAAAATATTGTCCTATTACACACTAAAAGATACACTCCTAAAGATAGGATTGATGAAATTATCAATAATGAAGTGGAAAGCCAACTAAAGGTCACAATTAAACTTACAAAGATAATTGTGGTTACTGCAATGAGATCATGAAGCCTTTCCATAAAAATAACTGGAAATGATTTATTATTTTCAACATTGAATTTTTGTTTTAAAAAATGTGCTTTTATAAACAACCCAATTCCCCCCGGAGTAAAAATTAGAACTAGACCTGCAAGATAGACAATAAAATTCTGTTTTAATGATAATTTTTCCTTAACAGTTTGCAATAGTTCTTTTTGGCGGAGAATTCTGGTAGCGTGAGACATTATCCCAATAGCAAATACTAACAGTACCAGCTCAATTCTGATGTGAATAAACTGCTCTGAAATTTTACTTACATCTGACCAGAAAATTAGTACAGCGTATAATACAATACTGAATACAAAATCCAAAATAGGCTCAAAAATTGAAATTATCTTTGAACAAGTGTTAAATTTTTGAAATTCCAAAAAAGAATAATGGAGATAATGGGTCGTGGATTCAGACAGATACTTCAAGAGTCTCCCCTTTATTTTCATCTTGGGCTAAAGTTTGCAGGCTACAAACTCTTTAACAAACGCAGTCCAATTTATGGATCCGCAGATATCACCAATGTATGTAATTTGCATTGTCAGCACTGTTACTGGTGGCTTAACAGAAAAGAAGATGAGGATCTCACCGTAGAACAATGGGAACGAGTAATTGAGGAAAAATTCAAGAAACAGCATGTCTTTGTTGTGACGCTTGTTGGAGGTGAACCCATGATGAGACCAGATGTCGTTGAATTATTCATTAAAAAGTTTCCAAAACGTGCTTGTGTGGTCACAAACGGTACATATCCTCTGCCTCGCTTTGATAATCTCTATTTTTACTGGATATCAATTGATGGTACTCGTCAAATACATAATGAAATACGTGGAGAAAATGCGTGGGAGAAAACCCGAAAAAATGTAATTGATTATGTGGAGAGTAATGGCAAGAAGGCTTGGAAGGATATTTGGATATCGATGACTATCAACTCTATAGCTAATCCAAAAAAACAGTTAGAGTTGATGAAAGGAAGCTGGGGAGGTAAAGGAACAGTTCCAATCGATTGTCCTACATGGACAATTTTATCTCTTGATCATATGGGTAGAGAGAAACTACCTTGTTGTATCGGAAGTGCAGAAAAAGATTCGATGAAACCCAGGTGTGAAGAATGTGGATTAGGATGTTATTCAGTGTCAGTAGCATATGGTCTTTCTTTTTCTTGAATTTTGTAAGCAGTGTGTTTCCTCCAAATCCAATAAAATAATTTAACACTCCACCAATTGTAGAGCCCAAAACCAAGGCAATGCCGACTAGAATTTGATTTTCTCCACCTAGTAGCAAAGCTGAGGTTAGAATTTCGGTAGGCAAGGGAATTGCGGTAGCTGATAAAAAAGAATTTAGAAATAATCCAATTATCCCATAATCCTGAAATGTACTAGTAGCAAAAATTTCTTCAAGTTGTTGATAAATTTGCATAAATAATTCAAAAGCCTTCCATATCTCAATTTTTCTAAATTTGTCGGCATTTACTCCTATGTGTTACTTGTTGAAATTTTATTGAATAAGAGATTGCTTTGAAAATTAATTAATTTTCAAATTTTTGGAAATCATAAAAGTTTCAATTAATTTTATTTCCAATTTTGGTTTCAAATTTTTGTATTAATTTCAGAAAAAATTGAACAGACGGGACCACCGCCCCTTGGATTGCACTTGCTTATGGGGAAAACTGCTAAAACTAAATTAAAAAATCAGGTTAGAAATCTTGAAGAAAACC
>JARRMG010000131.1:0-4393 GCA_037386265.1 Nitrosopumilaceae archaeon | reverse complement strand
ATGGCTGCCATGGGAATAGGGGGAATTCTTTCTAGCTACCATATAATTAGTTCGAGAACCAAAAACTTTGAAAAAAATAAAGAAGGGCGAAAAGGGCCTTCCATTCTGTTAATGGTTCTTGTAGGATCCCCATTTTTAATGGGTGGACTTGTTGCATATGAGGGTGCAACTCTGTTAGAATCTCCATCAAGAATAATCCTTCTTTGGGCCATGACGATATCATTTTGGACAACAATGCTGTTTGTTCCAATGTCTGTGTTAAGTAAATATCGAGAAACACTTCAACCAGAAATCACAAATTATCCCAAAGTCTCTGTAATCATTCCTGCATATAATGAAGAAAAAGTAATCAAACAAACTTTAGAATCTATGGTTGAAACCCAATACCCTAGAAAGGAGATTATTTTTGTTGATGACGGAAGTACAGATGGAACATTAGAGATTGCAAAGCAATTCAAAAATGAAATCATGGTTCTTCACAAGGAAAATGGTGGAAAGGCAACTGCGCTTAATTATGGTTTAGTGTATGCTAAAGGAGAAATTATTGTGGTGGTGGATGCCGATACTATTATTGGTAGAAACTCACTAAAAGAGATTGTAAAAGGGTTGGTGCATATGGAAAAGAAACAATTGTCGAGGATTTTGATCAAACAATAAAATTACTTAAAGCGGGATTGATTACTCAAGGAAGTGTAAAGGCAGTTGCCTACACTGAAGCTCCTACTACACTATCTGATTTTGCAAAACAAAGAAAACGTTGGTACCGTGGAAATATTCAGGTTTTAAAACGTCATTCAGATGCTCTAACTAATCCTCGGTTTGGATATTTACAAAAACTTGCCTTACCGTATTTGTTTTTAGGAATGATAATTACCCCGATAATCGGATTTACTGCACTAGCAAATGTGGTTTTCGGAGTATTAAGTGGGGATGCATGGTGGGTTCTAGAGGCAGCTGGGATATTCACCGTAGTTCATTTTCTAATGTGTGCTCTGGCAATTAGGATTGATGATGAAGACCCAAAGCTTTTGATTTATGCTGGATTTTTGCTATTTGGTTTCAAACAAATTGTTGACTTTTTGCTACTAAAGGCAATATTAGAACAGTTGATGGGAAAAGAAGCAAAGTGGACTAGTGCAAGGAGGATTGGTGTTTAAGATGTTTAATTTTAGAATTTTGCAACTCAGTGCTCTGTCTATACTTCTCTCCCTAGTTTTGTCACTAGGGGTTGTATACTCTGAAGAATCTAATCTCCTTCAAATTGATATAAAATATACAAATGGCGATAGGATAGATGCTTATCAGACTAACTTCAAAGTTTATCAGGATAATGAAAAAACTCCTATAGTAGAAAAAGAATTAGAAACAAATCCTGAAACAATTTCATTGCCAATCAATCACAAATACAAAGTAGAAGTTTACGTTAACGGAATGTTCACTGAGGTTGGATATGTTGAATTAAAAGAGTCCTCTGAACAATTAGATGTCAACATACCTCTTCCAGGAGGACTAAAATTCAATGTGTTTTTTGAGGATGGTGAGACTCCGATTGAAAATGTTGTTGTGAAAATAAAATCTCATCAAGGTGAAATTCAACGAATCGGAAATACTGATGAAAACGGAGATACTCTGAGATACTGGCTTCAATCAACATCTCGCCCAAACGATTATTACGTTGCCGAGGTGTATTATGATGAATTTCTTCTAACTAGTATTCCGAATATTAAATTACAGCAAGGAATTTCCCAAGAGCAAAAAATTATTGTGCCTATTCCTGAAATAGTTGAGGAATTAATTGTTTTTAGATTATTTGATACATCGCATGAAAAAATATTGAATAATGAAGATTTCTACGTGCTAATTGAGCATCATGATGGTCAACAATTCAAATCATCTACAATGAATCATAGAGGAGAAATTTATTTTTCTAGTATTCCATCTGGAATTTACTCAATTTCCGTTTTAAAAGACGAGTCCAAACAGGATCTATGGCCAGAAACAAAAATTGCAATAACGGGAAATCAAAATGAATTTGATTTAATTCAGGAAAACCCTGTGGCACCAAAAATTGAGCCAGACTCTTCATCATCCGCTGAAAAAGTTATTGAGATACCTATGAAACAAAACTCCTCTTCACCTTCTGAACCAATTGTCTATGAGCCTTCAAAGGAAAATTATCAATTAACCTGTAACTGTGTCTCTTTCCGAATAGATGGTGTTCAGGATTATTGGTTAAACGAAGTTCAGTATGAATTAATCAATTTATTTTCAAAAAACAATATTCCCTTAACTGCTGGCGTAATCATTGATTCGTTTGGAAATGATCCTTATCTTGTTAGTTTAGTTAAAAAAGAAGTTGGCCGCCATAACCTAGAAATCGCAAATCATGGGTCTGATTCAAAACCATTTACAGTATTTGATAAACAAAAACAATCAGATCTTCTCAAAGAATCAAATAAAAAAATATTTGAAAAATTAAATGTATCTCCTAAAATTTTCATTCCTCCTGAAAATAGGTTTAATGAGGATACAAAATCTGCATTGATTGAAAATGGATTCACATATCTTAGCGCAAGTATGTTAAATGATTCTCCTCCATTTTCTCTAAAAGATGAAACATTGTACAGATTCCCTGCTGTTACAACAACAGGTGAATATGTCCCATCACAAAATAGGATTTTAGGTATAGAGTCAGAAACCACATATGGTGAAGCAATAGAGGGTATTGACATGTATGGGTTTGCTGTGATTACCATCCATCCACAAGAATTTTCAATCTATGAAGGGGGGATTTATCAAAATAAAATAAACTCAGATCAGTTAAACGAATTAGAAACCCTGATTGATTCTCTTCGCTCAAAAAACATCAAAATTGTTTTCTTAGGCGATATCAACAAAAATATTAGGATGGAAATTCAAAACACTCCTAATTCAATTACTCCTTATTCAATTCCATCTTGGATAAAAAACAATGCCGGGTGGTGGAGAGATGGTAATATTGATGATAGTTCATTTTTGCATGGGATTGAATTTTTAATTAAAGAAGGAATTCTACAAATTCCACCAACAACACAAGGTTCGGGAGGATCTGAAGTTCCTTCTTGGATTAAAGAAAATGCCGGATGGTGGGCAGAAGGAAAAATCTCAGATGAAGATTTCATTTATGGGGTTAATTATTTGGTCAATCAAGGAATAATCATAGTCGATGTTTGACCATAAACTAATCTAAATAAACCCGTCCTGTAAAACCCAAACCATGAAAAAGATCTTCGTTAATGGGTATGGCTCTATTGGAAGCAGACAAAAAATGTAATGGCAATTTATCAGGGTGGTGAGACCACTATGGGTGAGAAGGCAGTCTCGGATCTACTTTTCAATTCTCGGGCCAATTATGATATGTCCAAAGGAAAAAAACACGTTATGCAAGGCAGTTGTAATGTTACAGGGATGGGACGAATTCTTGAACCTTTAAGATCCAAATTTGGAGACTCATTAACCCGATTTGATGTCACTTTAGTAAGGCGATGGGCAGATATTGAACAGACGGACAAAGAAGTAAAAGATACCATTGAAATGACTGAAAAACCTCATCATGGGGATGATGTCAAAACATACTTTGGAAAAGATGCACCATTGTTTGTCAGAGCAATAAAGGTCCCAACAAGACAAATGCACTTACATATTATGGATATTCGTTTCAGGGATCAAGCACCAAAACCTTCAGAAATTCATGAAATTTTTACAAAAGAATTTGGGGTTGCCACATTATGGACCGCAAAAGGAACAAAAGATGTAAGAGACTTTGCAAGGACTATGGGGTTTAATTTTACAGACACTAACATGATTCACATTCATGCCAACATGACTGTCTCTATTGGAGATACAGTACAAATGATGTATTCTGATGATCAAACAGGTATAGTAATTCCAGAAAACCACATGCTTTTACAATCAATGTTATTTGGTAAATCTTATGAAGAAGCCTTTTCTCATACAGAATCAATATTCAAGATGACTGAAAAAAAGACAAAACTTGAAAATCATTTTAGTAAAAAAGATTAAGCTTTATCTGGAACTCTTTCTATTCGTACTTCTTCTGGGATGTTCTTGGTTACTTTTTCAACAATAATTTTGAGATGATTTATCTCAACTTTATCTCCCTCTTGTGGAATGTCTTGTAATTTATGATGTAATAATCCATTTAATGTTGAATAGTCGTCTCCTTGAGGTATTTCTGTTTTAAAAATCTCGTTAATTTTGTCTATCTCAATATCTCCACTTGTAATAATGGTATTTCTGTCAACTGCACGAAAATTTACTTTTATTTCTGCATCGGTTTCATCCTCTATTTCGCCTACAATTTCTTCAATCAAGTCTTCAAGTGTGACCAACC
>JARRMG010000130.1:0-2932 GCA_037386265.1 Nitrosopumilaceae archaeon | reverse complement strand
TTGAAAGCATTAGATCGGAGATAACTAGATCGGGTTGAATTACAGGATATTTTTCAACGGCCTCAAAACCATTATAGGTTTCAAACGTAACTTCATAATTTATTGAGGAAAGCAGTTTTTTTACCAACCAAAGTGGTTTGTCAGAGTTTTCTACAATCATCACGCCTGGCATGTAACTTTTCGTGCAATCACAGTTATAGAAGTTGCTACTCTTAGGATTACTTTTAAACTCAAAGTCTTTTTTAAATAAAAAAAGCGCTAGTAATAAATCGAGGAAAGAATTGTGAAAAATATGAGCGATGAATTAGAACGCAAATACGAAGTAGAAATTCAAACAACTGAAGAAAAACAAAAACTATCCAAAGAGCTCAAAGCTGAACTACAAGAATCAGGAATGATGGATGAAAAAGGAAAACTAAAGCTCAAGGGAGTAAGTCCAAAAATGCTCAAAAGAATGAAACAGGAATTTGTTGATTGTCCTGTATTAGAAGATAAAATTCAATTTATCCAATGTTTTGTATGCCCTAATTTTCAAAGCAGGGTAATGGGCAAGGTATTCTGTAAAGGCGATCCTTTAAAGTAAATTCATTTAAGATATATTTTCACCGTTATCAAATCAAAGCCTAACACGAAAGGCTCATTAGTAAAAATAAATTTCCAAGATTTGACTTGGGAAAAGAAAGTGTAGGAATATCAGTATCAAAAAAAGAAGATTTTAGTGAATGGTATACCCAAGTTGTCCTGAAAGCAAAACTAGCCGATTATGCTCCAGTCAAGGGACTGATTGTTCTCAGACCAGATGGATATTCGATATGGGAATCATTAAAGAGTACATTTGATAGAAAATTCTCTCAGAATGGAATCAGAAATGGTTTTCTCCCTGTATTAATTCCAGAATCTCTTCTTGGAAAAGAACAGAAGCATTTTGCAGGATTTAATCCCGAAGTGTTTTGGGTAACTCATTCAGGAGAAAATGAAGTTGGCGATAGACTTGCATTGAGGCCAACATCAGAGACACTGGCATACACACTTTATTCAAAATGGATAAAAAGTTGGAGAGATTTGCCATTGAAAATTAATTTTTGGAATACAGCATTACGTGCTGAAATTAAAGCCACCAAGCCTTTTCTTAGAACTTCAGAGTTCTTATGGCAAGAAGGACATACCGTTCATTCCACAGAAGCAGAAGCAAAAGAAGAAGTTCTCAAAATTTTAGAAATTTACAAAAACACTGTCGAAGAAGAGCTAGCCATTCCTGTAATAACTGGAACGAAAAGTGAGAAAGAAAAGTTTGTCGGCGCAGTTTATACCACAACAATGGAATCCATAATGCCTGATGGGAAGGCTCTTCAAATGGGAACTTCACACTTTTTAGGTCAAAACTTTTCAAAGCCTTTTGAGGTAAAATTTGCAGATAAAGACAACATAGAGCATTTTGCTTGGCAAACTTCGTGGGGAGTCTCATGGAGATTAATTGGTGCAATGATAATGGTTCATGGAGATGATCAAGGCCTAGTTCTCCCCCCAAAGGTTGCCCCTACCCAGATTGTGATTGTTCCAATCTACAATAACGATGAAGACCAAAAAAGAATTTCAGAAAAAGCAGGTGAGATAAAACAAGAGTTAGAATCTAAACAAATCAGAACCCACATCGATGATAGAAAAGAAATGTCCCCAGGATTCAAGTTTAATGATTGGGAGATGAAGGGAGTTCCCTTACGAATCGAGATTGGACCCAAAGACATGGACAAACGAAAAATTCTCATAGCTAAAAGATACAATAAAGAAAAAACAAACTTGGGATTTGACGAAATTAGTAAAATCGAAGAGATATTAGAAGAAATTCAATCAAAAATGCTAGAAAAAGCAAGAGAACAAGCCAAATTAAATACAATTGACATCACTGATTACAACGAATTTAAAGAAAAAATTTCAGTTGGAGGGTTTTTCAATGCCCCATGGTGCGGAAATCAAGAATGCGAGGAAAAAATCAAAGAGGAAACGGGCGCAGACATTCGAGTCATTCCATTTGATAAGGAAGATAATTCTAAAAATTGTATTTACTGCAATGAAAAAAGCATTTCAATTCCAATTTTTGCACGAGGGTACTAGAACCAATATTAAAAATAGTGTCTTTTCCTATAGGTAAAGTGAATTTACATTGACAGATCTTTATCGGCTCCTTCCAGAAGAAATGGAAGACATGGTAACAGAGTTAGGTGAACCTCGTTTCAGAGCCGACCAGATTCTTTATTCTTTATACTACAAATTTCCAGAAAATATTTCAGAAATAAAACAGCTCCCGAAGGAATTTCGAGAGAATCTTTTGAACAAAGGATTCACCATCGGATCAACAAAAGAGGTACATAGGGTTGAAAGTAAAGATGGAGACACCACCAAATTACTACTAAACCTTAACGATGAAACTCCTGTTGAATCAGTACTAATGCAGTACAAACCAAAAAAATTGTTTGGGCATCCAAGATCCACAATATGTGTTTCAACGCAGGTTGGTTGTGCAATGGGATGTGTTTTCTGTGCTACAGGACAGATGGGTTTTGAAAGAAATATGAAAGCAGAAGAAATCGTGGGTCAAGTAATACATTTTGCAAAAATTCTAAATGAAAGAAAACAACACGTTACAAACATTGTCTTTATGGGAATGGGCGAACCACTTGCTAACTATTCTGAGATGATAAGAGCAATACAATTATTGATACATCCAAGAGTTTTTGGGATAGGACAACGAAACATAACCATTTCAACTATTGGGATTATTTCAGGGATTGATAGGTTAGCAGATGAAAATTTGCAAATTGGTTTAGCAATTTCTCTTCATGCACCTAATGAAAAACTTCGACAGCAACTAGTTCCTACAGCAGGACCCAATTCTGTAAAGGATTTGATTGATGCAGGAAAGAGATATTTCAAA
>JARRMG010000129.1:0-3678 GCA_037386265.1 Nitrosopumilaceae archaeon | reverse complement strand
CTGATGATAAAATTTTTGTTACAGAAAAAGAAGGTAGGATTAGAATTATTCAAAATGGTGAATTATTAGATGAACCAGTAGCTACATTTAGACCTGCAGATGTTTTTGATGGTGGATTATTAGGAATAACAACTCATCCTGATTATGCAAACAACCACTTTCTCTATGTGTTTTTGACATACCAAGAGAATGAATCGTTATGGAATCAGGATGAGTTGTGATTCCTAGCAATCCACCATCAAAAACCTCTGCAGGACGAAATGTAGCTAGTGGTTCTTCTAACAATTCATTGTTTTGAATTACTTTAATTCTGCCCTCTTTTTCTGTTACAAAAATTTTATCACCATATATTGCAATCGACCTAGGATTTTCAAGGTTTTCAGCAAGTATTGCAATGGAGTTATCTTCTATTTTTTGGGATGGTGGTTCTGGTAAAGGAAGTGGATCATCTTCAGAGGTTAAAACGAAAATTGAAAATATGATTGCGCCAACAATTCCGGCAATCCTTAATCTTTTATCCACGAAGGTTTCATCTCTTCAAATCCTATTAATTACTTTCAAGAATTTGATAACGCGTATATACGGCCCATTTTCATTTACGGATTAGCGGGGTGGGGAAGTCAGACTATTTAGGGCTAGGTCATCCCGGCGGGCTCATAACCCGCAAATCAGTAGTTCAAATCTACTCCCCGCTACTTAATTTCCATAAATAGAGAACCAAGAAGAAGAAGTATCAAATTTAGAATAGCATAGAGGATTGATTTTTGTGATATTATTTTCGAGATTAATAATTTCAATAAATTCAAGATTTAATATTCTAGGATGAGTTTTTGATGCTTTTCTTACTCCGCCTCCTACTCTTATCTTGTCTCCTTTTATCAAATTCAATCCAATTGAGGACAATCCAGTAGGTCGGTATATTGCGCATTGAATATCTAAGTTATCAGATGTAATTGAAAAAAATACATGCCCACCTTTTTCAATTTTGGGAATGGACGACACAATGCCGGTAATAATTCCAGATGCATAAGGTTTGAGAGTTTTTTTAGTTAGAGTATTTTTGAGGTGATCACCTGTGCCTTGATTTGATTTGAATATCAAGTGACCATCTAGTCGTTCTTTAGTTTTGAGAATTTTTGTAGCCTCTAATAATGGTTCAATTTTTTCTCCACGAACACCGTAAAATACAGGGTCAGGCCCATGAGGTGAGATTAGCACCCGAGATTTTTTATCATCAAAACTGTTGAATGTGTATGGGAATGTTTGTTGTTGCATGGTCTTTACGCTCTGAGAAGAAATTTTTCTTTCCTTTCCAAATTTTGAGGGTTTTCTATAACTTAGTAATTCGAGTGTATGATCCTCAAAATTATACCCTATAGCACCAATGGCTCCTACAAGTCCTTGTCCATTTCCTTTATAAAAAATTTCTATGTTGTTTTTTGATGCAAACTCTTTTGCTTGATTTCTGTTAATTAGTTGCCACAATGCCAATTCGCTAAATTCTATAAATTTAGCTGGTACAGAATGGTTTTCATAAAAAACTAAACCTGGATTGGCACCATTTTTTGTATCAGAATATTTAGAAACAAAATTTTTAATTTTATTTTTAATTTTTGAAGGGTTTTTGGTTCTTACCTTTAGAGATACTGCGCCATTTCCTCGTGTTTTCCAAGGAATGTTGGGATTAAATCTGATTAATTTTGGATAATCTAGAAATTCTAAATCTTGTTTTTTTAAATAATTTACAATTTTGTAGGCTAGAAACGTAGTACACATTCCTTTTGGAGAGTCAGTATCATCAAAGCCGATATGAAGAGTATGGGAATCTTTCATGATTTCACAATTATTTTTCAGACATTTTTAGTTGTCGAGTTTTACAGTGGGTTTAAATTAAAATCACAACATTTGAAGCTGAATTGATAGTAATAGATGAAGAAAGGATTTATCGAGAGATTGAATCAAAGCAGCCAGCTTCAGTATCTCTAAATGGCCCTGATGGAATTTTGCCTCAGATTCAGCAAACTGCTATCAATATTACAAAAAAATTTGGTATTCCTGCATATGTTTTGGCAGATACCACATGGGGAACATGTGATCTGAATTCAAATGCAGGAAAAATTTTGGGAACTGGAATTCAATTTAATGTGGGACATACAATAAACACTGAAACAATTGAGAAAAATGTGATTTTAATTGATGCATTTGATGATGTGAGTTTTGATAGTGTAGCAGACAAGTGTGGAAAAGTGTTATCTGGTAAAACTATTGGGCTTGTGACAGACAGTCAACACCTTCATCAGATGGGCAATGTCGAGAAAATTTTAACCGGAAATGGCATTGATGTAAAAATTGGAAAGGGTGGAGGACAATTAAATGACGGGCAAGTTTTTGGATGTGAGTTTTATCCTGCAACAAAGCTAAAAGAAAAAGTAGATGCATATGTCTTCTTAGGGCAAAGTAATTTTCATGCCTCAGGAATTGCATTGTCAACTAACAAGCCCACATATGTTTTGGATCCTTACTTTAATGAAGTAAGAGAAATAACTGAATTTTCTCAGAAATTAAAAAAGAAAGCTACACTTGCAATATACAAAGCAGCAGAGGCAAAAACATTTGGAATAATTGTTGGCCTCAAAGAGGGTCAGTTATCAAAATTATTTGCCCTGGAATTCAAAAAAGAATTAGAAAAAGAAGGAAAGGAAGTTCAATTATTTGCATTAACTGACATTACAAGTGATAGGCTAAACAACCTAAAGGGAATAGATGCCTTCATACAAGTAGCATGTCCAAGGATATCTACTGATAATCAATTTGACAAACCTGTTTTGTCTTCTCCTCAGGCAAATGCTCTCTTAAGATTACTACGAAATGAAAGCCTTGAAGAATATTTTGAGCTTCCACATTGGTTATAAATTTAAGAAATCAAACTTTGAAATCTTGAATTGCTGGTAAGATCTGTAAAAAATTTAGAATTTTTTGCCTTGATTTTATATTGAGTTCCCTGAGAAATTGAATTCTCCAAACTATCAAGGGCTTTTTCTGTTTGGGATAACATAATCAGGTTACAGGCCTTGTCAAATAGAACGTCTCCATTGTTTGGATAGTCCTCTAAAATTTTATCACAGTATAAGATTGAATCATGGAATTTTTTCATCGAAAGTAAAATCCTCTCTTTGTGATAAAGGGCAATATTGTAATTTGGATTATTTTCTAAAATTTTATCACACAAAAATAATGCTTCGGTTAATTCTCCTTTTTTTCTCAAAGAAGAGACCTTGTTTACTCGGACTGGAATGTCCTCCGGATCCATTTTTAGTGCAGAATTGTAACATTGTAGTGCAGAATCAAAATCTTTGAGTTTGCTTAGGGCATATCCTTTGTTGTTTAGACATCCCAGGTGGTTGGGATTCTCTTCAAGAATTTTATCATAGTATGATATGGCTTCTTGCAGTTTACCTTGCAAGAATAATCTATTTGCCTCATCTAAGATAGAATCAATTTTAGGGTCAGTCATGATTGATTCAATTTATGGTTTCATTAAGATTTTGCCAAAAAGGCCTTTTCCTTTTAGCATTTTGTTATGAGCCTCCGGTGCCTGCTCCAAGGAATAAACTGAATCAATTATGGATTTTATTTTTCCTTGGGACATCCAATACAATCCCTGTTCTAATTCTGATC
>JARRMG010000128.1:0-2973 GCA_037386265.1 Nitrosopumilaceae archaeon | reverse complement strand
CAAAGTTTTATTTGTAAAGACAAAAGAAATTTTTCAATGATATCAAATACAATTAAAACGACAACAATAAGTTCTGTTTTACTTGGGTTGATGTTAATTCCATTCAGCATCTCATATGCTCAAATGGAACCAATGACTATATCTGGATCTTTAGAATCAGTGCAAGATCCAGGAATTGGTCATGAAGGACATCAACTTGCAATAATATTGCCACCAAGTGAGAATATCTATTCAGGGACATTGGAGTATAATGCTACTGAGTCAGTTCAGTTGGTTGCTCTTCATGGACCATTAGAAGAAGGTCAAGACATGGGACAGCCCATTTGGACGACTGACGGAGAAACCAAGTTTGCTTTAACATTTGTTGATAATCAAACAGCAAATGGGACTTGGAATTTTGCAGGAAATGCACTAGCTATCCATACAAAAAATCCTGAACCCTTCACTGTAGATTATAGTGTAGATTATTCTGAATCTTCACCTTCTGACCTTGTTATTAGTGGAACTATGCAATCAATGCAAGATCCTGGGTTGGGGCACGAAGGACATCAAATAATCATAATCTTGCCACCGGGTGAAAATGTAAATTCAGGAACACTTGCATATTCAGCTTCTGAACCAATTCAGCTGGTTTCTCTTAATGGGCCACTGAAAAAAGGACAAGAGATGGGCAAAACGATTTGGACTCCAGATGGTGAAACAAATTATGAATTAACGTTTGTTGATCCTGAAAACAATATGGGAACATGGGTGTTCTCTGGAAATGCTTTAGCAGTACACACTAAAAACCAAGAACAGTTCACGGCTAGTGTTTCAGTGTTTGCAGAACCAACCACTCATGGAATGAAAGGACAAATGGGTATGGAAGGCCAAAATAACGTTAAGCAAGATAAAGATGCCAAAATGAAAGGACAAGATAACATGACGAAAAATGCTACCAAATCAGATAACATGGGAATGACAAAACGGACAATCCCTCCAGTAAAGCAGATTAAGGAAGGAATTTCACCACAGGACGTCACTTGCAAGGAGGGATTGGATTTAATCTTCAAATCCCACAATGGAAAACCTATCTGTGTTAAACCATTTACAGCTTCAGTCTTATTGGAGCGTGGATGGGCAATGTCAAGTCCATAATTATTTTTCTTTTTTATTTTTTATCAATCCCAGAAAATAGTTTCAAAGTTGGAATTTAGATGGGCCCAGCTACCTAATTCGACCAAAATTAATTCTCAGGGATTTGAAATTGTCGCGTTTATGGGTTCAAAGGTTAACTGATTTGTTTTCTAATTCCTATTACCAGTATAGCAGGAACTCCAACATACATTCCGACATTGAAGAGAATCAGAGAGATTCCATAGCCTAATACTTCAGATTCAGAATTCATATCAGCATGATTAAGAATTGAGAGACTTGAAATCATTGGAGTTATTGTAACTTTAACGGCTTCCTTGAATATTGGATTTTCACGCTCATAATCTGCTATTGTTGGGCTAAATGAGTAGTAAAATTCGTTGAATCCCTGCACAAATGCTGAACCTGATTGAGTTTGGAGTAGTTTGTTATCTCTTAGTTCCCTTAATTGCTGTACTTGAGGAGCTAGTTCTGAGCCATATGTGGCAGTAGCAATTAAACATCCTCCCTTAAAATTTGGTGTTCCTGCTGCAGGGATGTCCTGAATTTTTACTGATTCTTCACTATCAATTACAACAGAAATATCAGCTCTGAAATCTTTTGGAAGTGGTTCTAGAAAAAACAAGGTGTAGTCTCCTGTTATGTCGGCAGACATTGTTCTAGTGAAAATCTGTGTCATCCCTACGGAGTCAGGAAAACTAGATCTGTTTAGTCGGACATCTTTTCCATTTGGATTTTCTACTTTAAACTTGATGTCGTCCTGAGTAGGTACAGATATTGTGAGTCTAACATTAGAACCTTCTAGAATTTTAAAAACAGATTTGCAGTTAGAAGGTTGTTGGCACTGAATCGTTTCATTGAATGTGGTTGTTTTTGCCTCTACATTTATCGATAACAAAATTCCCAGAAAAACAATGATGGTTAAAGCGATAAAATAAAATCTCATAATGTAAAATAGCTAAACTATAAGTTAAGAATTGTTAGAAACCCATAAAGGAAAATATTAGATGTTTAGAATCTAATTGGCCCAGCTACCTAATTGGCGATAAAGTGGAGGCATTTAGGCGTGAAAATTAATTTTTCATACAAGTTCATACCTAATTTTTTCTTTTGACAGAAGAAACTAAAATGGAATGGGGTTTTACTTCAAATAATGAATGACATCTCATCCACATCTGCTCTAGTGCTGTTGTGGTCAATGGGGAAAAAAGATGATACTTCTTTATCCTCAAAATATCTTGAATTTTTAAACCTGGAATCAGCAAGGGAATTGTATCTCAAATGCAATCAGGTTTGGCCATTTTATTCTGAAGTAATTAAAAACCGAAAGAAATGCGTTTGGGATCTTACTCAATTGGGATTAAATGACGAGAATGTCTTGCAGGTTATTATTTTGGGAGCAGGAATGGATCCTCTTTCTTTGGACATAATCTCTAAAAATCAATCCGTCAAAATTTTTGAAATAGACTTTTCCATGGATGAAAAGAAAGCAGTTATTGAAAAGATGGACAGTACCCTTCTTGATTCACTTGCAATGATTTCTGTGGATTTGAAAAAACCAGATGAACTGTTAAAATCCCTTGTAAAATCCGGGTGGAATCCAAAATATTCCACTCTAGTCGTGTTAGAAGGTATTTCATATTATCTGAGTGAAAAAATCATGAATAGTATTTTGAGATTATTTAAAACAGAAAATAAGAAAAATCGCGTAATTTTTGAATATCTTGTTTCACAAGATTTAGTCTCTAAAAAAGGAGCAGCAAATGCAAAGAAAATTTTTGATTTAATATCAGAAGATATTATGCGTCAAATGATCGATGAAGAATTTGTAGTCGCTCA
>JARRMG010000127.1:0-4170 GCA_037386265.1 Nitrosopumilaceae archaeon | reverse complement strand
ATAATTTTTGATTCTGGTAATTTGTCTCAAAACTGCTTTCTTTATTATGGTGAAAAATTTATGAAAAATGCCAGGTTAGCCAAGTGGTAAGGCGGCCGTCTCGAAAACGGCTACGCGCAAGCGTGCAGGGGTTCGAATCCCTTACCTGGCGTATGAAATCATACTTTCTGAACTTTGAAATTATTTTTTGGGAAGGATAAAACTCGGCTCGAAAGCTACAAATTAAATCTCAACATTATATTAGAACGTCGTGGAACTGGCATCTTTTGGCAATAAAAGGAATTATGAGGATTTTAAAAAACAAATTCCAATTAAAATTCAACCTCTTTTTGATTTAATTCGAGACTATTGCTTTTCTTTAGGAGAAAATGTGGTTGAAGACATCCGAATGCACAGAATTGTTTTTGGAAAGTCAATGACCTTTAGATGGTTTGCAGATGTAGCCCCTCAAGACAATTCCGTTATTATCAAGATTCAAAAGAATCGAAAGGAATCGACTCAAAATCTCCAAATAGAATCGGATCAGGATTTGACCGACCTTAAAACAATCCTAAAAGAGGCATTTGATACAATTCGCTAAATTTTTGAAATTATTTTTTGGGAAAAAACTGGATTAATTTAGTGTATTTTGGACTCGGCCAATTTTACCATCCTCTAATTCAACCTTGATTCCAAAAGGATGAAATTTACTTGAAGTAAGAATTCTTTTCACAATACCTTCAGTTACTTTCCCTGTTCGCTGATCTTGTTTTTGTATTATCTGTACAACAAATCCAATTTTTATTTCGTTCTTAGAAGGGATTGCATTCATCAATCTTTGGTTTTAATGAGAGATTCTAAACCTTTGTTTTTCTAGCAGATTTGAATTTATTTTTTGGGACTGACCGCTAGATTTTTCCCTGTATTCTTTCCAAAATTGAAAGCAATGGCAAAGCATCCCATTGATGCAAACTTGTTGTAAGAGAATTTGCACAAGCTTTTGAAAAGGAATCAAAATACTTGCATGCTTTGTCCTTAGTGGCCTCAAATATGGCCATACTAGTTTTATTATCGTCAAACCTACCTGACCAAATAAAATCACCTTTTTCAAACCACTGTTCATTTAATTTTTCAATCATGGGTTTGATAATTTCTAATTCATTTTCCAGCGAGTCTGATTTCCTAGTACTGATTATTACCGATGGAGGCATTTTAATCACAACTCACTACCCGTAAGTTGCTAGTCAAAGAGGGGAAGTTCTCTTCTTTGACTTTTTGGAATTATCATCAATCCTCTGTTTTGAAATTATTTTTTTGGGATTTTGATAATGAACCTGGTAGGATTTTCTCTTACTGTGATAGACCCATTGTGATTTTCTAGTATTTGTTTGCAAGAAACTAATCCTAATCCGGTTCCCGTCTGTTTGGTGGTAGTTAGCAATTCGAAAATTTCACTATTTTTCAAACCAATAAAACCTGGGCCGGAATCTTCAAACTCTACAAGTACACTTGTTGAATCATCACGACTTCGAATGGTTATTTTCCCACTTTCCTTACCTATGGCCTGAATAGAATTATTCAAAAGATTTTTGAAAACAATTTGAAGTTGAAAAGGATCTCCTAAAAGATTAATGTCATTTTGAGGAATATCAATTTTGATGTTTTGTGGAATTGTTGTTTCCTCAATGCATTCCTTAAGAAGGGAGTTTAAACTCAGGGTTTCTTTTTTTAAGGGATGAATCCTTATGAAATCTAAAACGTCGTCTACTTGATGAGATATTCGGTCTAGATTTCTTGAAATAATTTGAAATTTCTCACGTAAATTTTCACTCGAATCCAAATCATTGTCTTTTTGGATAAAATTCATGGCCATTTTGATGTTAGAGAGGGGATTTCTAATATCATGAGAGAATCTACTGGCGAGCTCTCCTAAGGCAGATGTTCTTTCTTTTCTGATCATATCTCTGGTTAATTTTGCATTTTTTACAAAAAGTGAAAATGTGTAAAACAGAACAAAACTCATTGAATATCCTATAATGGGGATTACCAATCTGGAATTTTGAAGATTTTCAACAACGGGTAGGGTCCCTGAATAAGTTAAGTACCACTGTCTGGCTCCAAATTCGATTTTTTGTGAGTACGAAAAATCATGTTCTTTTGGATTTAAATCCATATTTGCTGAGTCAAAAAATAAATTTTCTGAAACTGGGGGGCCATCGTAAATTTTTACCTCAATATTTTTGAAAATTTTAGTATCCCAAATACCCTCTACAAAATTATTAATTCTAAAAACAGAGTAAACAAATCCTTCTAGATGTGTTTCTGAATTCCCATTATATCCATAAACTGGTAACAGCATCAAAAAACCATTTTGTACGTCTTCATCAATTTCTTGAACTAGAGTTATTTTCTCAGTAATTGTAGTTTGACCAGTACTAATTGATTTATCAACAGCTTGTCTTCTAATTTCTTCAGAATATACATCATATCCTAGCGCCTGTTTGTTTCTAAGATCCTGAGGTTCCAAGAAAATCACAGGAAAGTATTCTTGCCTGTCTCCTTCGGGATGAATTATAAAATCAAAATCATATCTTTCTAATTTCTTATTAAACTCGATTTTTTCTTTCTCGTCAGAAAGATATTCTATGAATCCTATTCCCTGATTGTCGGGAAATCTACTATTAATTTTTTGAATGTTAAAGAAATTGCTAAATTCTAAAGGGGTCACTTCTGTGGAGGCGGAAAACAACCCTTGAAACCCCATTAAAACTTGTTCGTGAGTCTGTAGCCTACCTTCAATCTCTGTGGTCATTTTGTCTGTTATAGCAATAAATTCCATTTCCTGCGATTGCTTATCCAAATCAAGAATTGTTAGCCAAATTACCGTTGTCACTATCAGTGAAACTCCTAAAGCTATCCAGGGAGAAAGTTGGTATCTCACAAATTCTTAAGCCTTGAATTTCGTAAAAAGGATTTTGTCTGGAATAACGAAAACAATGCCAGAATCTATTATCATCCCAAAAAACCCTGGACTTTAACAAAATTGGCACTTTCTTCATCTATATTTGCATCCCTGATATTATGTGCCCAACCTTTTTTGCTAATCTCTTATCTGGCCTTGAGTATTTTCGAAATAATTCTTTTGGAAGAACGTCAAAAGGAATGAAAACTTAATTCTCATTAAAACTAATTAGAAAATATTGGCATGTCTTAGATGTGATGGAAAAGGTAAATACATGAATGAATTTGGCATAATGGAAAAATGTGAATCCTGTCAAAGGGCTGATATGAATTTTGAAAAGGTTATCGACGAAAATTCAGACGAATAATGTTGTATCCCTTGCTTTTTTGTTTGATATCTTAAAAGCTCTAGAAAAATAACACTTCATATTGACGGATTTCAAATTTATAGAAAATGACAAATAATTTACTGGTATCTATTCCCACCGAATCAGAAATTTCTTCATCTGAATGGTTATTGATAAACCAATTTCTTCATGAAATAAAATCAATCAAAACGCCGTGTGTATCAGTATATTATCCCTATGGAAAAGGAATCGAAATGATTTCTCTTCTTGAGGAAACAAAAAGAGATCCATTAATTGAAAATATTGAATCTGAAATTGAAAAAAGAATTGCCCAATTACGGAAAAACCCAACATCTGTAGGAAAATTTACAAAAACACTTTGTATTTTTGGATGGATAAAAAATGGAAAGGTGCATCTCAAGGAGATTGGAACTTCCAGAAAACTACCTTATGTTTACATGTTAAGTAAAGCACCCTTTCTCAAACCCTTCAATGATTTGTTGGAGACACAACACAATGTCGTGCTAGTCACACTTGATCAAAAGACGGCAAGAATTCAAAAATTTATTGGAAATGACATAGTACAAGAAGCATCTTTGAGAATTGATCTCCAGGGAAGACATAAAAAAGGAGGACAAAGCCAGGGAAGATTCTTGAGAGCACGGCAAACCAAAATACATGTTTTTTACAAAAAAGTTGCAAACAAGGTCAAAAAAATGAGCTTGAATTCTGAACTGATCTTGCTTGGGGGAATCGGTCAGGCAAAAACTGAGTTTTTTGATGAGCTAGACTCTGAATTGGCCAAAAAATCTAGATTCGTAGAAAATCTGTCCTTCTCAACTCCCTTAACTGATGTTTACAAAAAAATCATTCATCATCTTTA
>JARRMG010000126.1:0-2997 GCA_037386265.1 Nitrosopumilaceae archaeon | reverse complement strand
TTCGTATTTTTGATATTAAATATTTTAATGCCAAAAGTTTATTTAAAAAATAATTAAAATACACATTTTCCGTCTACTAATCAAAGACCTTCTGGACATTTTGGCGTTTCTATTTTTTTGATCTTTCTTATCCTGGCCCTTCCCCTGGATGTTCCAGTAAATGGTTTAATTTGAATAGTGTTGGCTGTGATAAGACTGCGAATATTTTCTCTGGTAATGGCGTCTGCCACATCGTCTAAATGATCAGAATCAAATTTTATTCTGTGAACTCCTACTCCAACGACTCTGGATGCTAGTCGCTTCTTAGCTTTAAGATTTACTACCACTTGCACTCACTCTCGCATTAAAAATTTTGAATTTGTTTTCAATTGCTTTTGCAATAATATCCTTCCTTTTTTTAGTCCCCACACTGTGACCAAACCTAATACCGTCTGTTTTGGGATTTAATTTACCCAAGTCTTCAATTGTAAAAACTAGATTATCTGTATATCCTGATGGGTGTAGTCCTTTGGCTTCTTTTGGTCCTCCGTATCCAACTTTGACTAACCCTGGCCTACCACGGCTTTTTTGTTTTCTCTGGTGATGATCTACTCCTTTTGGTTTTCTCCACGTAGACTCTAACCTTTTGTAACGCCAACTCTCAGGCCTGGCAAAGTCTGGATTGTGTTCCTTGGCCTCTTGTCTCTTTGCAAGCTTTTCCTTGTTAATTGGCATCAGAACCACTTTTGAAATTTTACATAAATACGTTCCTAGACCAAAGTATCCTAAGATCATAAGAAAGAGATAATAAGGAAAATCAAGGCGGATCGAAATATCTCATGACTGGACCTGGGATTAAATTACATTTACTGGAGATTGCCACAATTGACTGAAGTGGTTAGTTCATGCATAACTGACAAATTCTCATCACAAATTAACGATTTTGGCATCAAACCTTCCAAAATATTTCGAAATCTCAAGCCAGATGAACTTGTGGAAGATGCGGTAAGAAGAGAAGAAGGGGTAGTTAACTCTACAGGCTCTCTTTCTGTAAATACTGGGAAATACACAGGACGGTCACCTGATGATAGATTCATTGTAGTGGATGACGTTACTAGAGATGCTGTTGATTGGGGAAAAATCAACCATGAATTCCCCTCTGATAAATTTGAAAAAATTCTTGAAAAGATGAAAAATTTTGTAAATGATAGAGAACTTTTTGTTTTTGATGGTTTTGTTGGGGCAGATAAAGAAACTCAATTACCTATCAGAGTGATAAATGATCATGCATGGCAAAGTCTTTTTGCAAGACAACTTTTCATTAGGCCAACAGATGAGGAATTAGAAAATCACACTCCTGAATTTACAGTAATGTGTATCAATGAATTTGAGGCAGTACCTGAAGTTGATGGTACTGCATCCAATGTATTTATTCTAATTGATTTGACAAGAAAAATTGTATTAATTGGAGGAACTCGGTATGCGGGAGAAATGAAAAAATCTATGTTTGGAGTAATGAACTTCTTGTTACCTGATCGTGGAATTTTCCCAATGCATTGTTCTGCAAATGTTGGAAAAAATCAAGATACTGCATTGTTCTTTGGATTGTCGGGTACTGGGAAAACAACACTTTCAGCTGATCCGAACCGAAATTTGATTGGAGATGATGAACATGGTTGGTCTGATAAGGGGACTTTTAATTTTGAAGGAGGTTGCTATGCGAAATGTATCAATTTGAGTCAAGAAGCAGAACCTGAAATCTGGAATGCGATTAAACCAGGAGCTGTTTTAGAAAATGTTGTTCTAAATGACGGTCATCCTGATTATGATGATAACTCTCTGACTGAAAATACTCGTGTGGCATATCCTTTGGATTACATTCCTGGCGCAGTTATTCCTAGTGTTGGTGGTCATCCTAAAGTAATAGTTTTTCTTACAGCCGATGCAATGGGTGTATTGCCTCCAGTATCTAGATTGACAAAAGAAGGTGCAATGTATCATTTTATGTCAGGGTACACTAGCAAATTGGCTGGAACCGAACGTGGTATTAAGGAGCCTAAATCCGTGTTTTCCGAATGTTTTGGAGCGCCATTCATGCCTAGACCTGCATCTGTTTATGCCAAATTGTTAGGTGAAAAAATCAATCAACATGATACTACTGTTTACTTGATTAATACCGGCTGGTCAGGGGGTCCCTATGGGATTGGAGCTAGAATCAAAATAAAATACAGTAGGGCAATGGTTACTGCTGCATTAAATGGAGAACTTGATAAAGTTGAATACAGACATGATGAATTGTTTAATCTTGACATTCCGACTAAAGTAAATGATGTTCCTCCAGAAATCTTAGATCCAAAAAACACTTGGACAACCAAGGATGCTTATGAAAAATCTGCAAAGGGCTTGGCCAAAATGTTTATTGAAAATTTTGAGAAATTCGATGAGGTCTCAACAGAAATAAAAAGTGCGGGACCTAAACTTGTTTAGTTCTTGAAATTTTCAAACCTACTAATCCAATTATAGCTACAATGACTGCAATTATCCCAATTTGTTTTTGAGGAAGATTAAACCAATCAAATGGTTTTGATGTTCCTGGTAACACTGAATCAACTTCAATTACATTAAAGGCCTCAAATGATTTTTCTCCTACTCGTATGTCTGCTTGAATCCAATACACTCCATTCTGGTAAACATCTATGGTTGTTAATTTACCAGGATTAGTTGATGTCTTTTCTATTGAACCATCTTTGCTGTTTATTACCGAAATTTTTGCAAAATTCCATTGCTCTGGATGATTGATTTCAAAATTTAATTTGCCATCTTGTTGAGATGTCACAATTGATGCTTCTGTATGATGTAGCAAAAATGGAATTACATATCTGTCTTTATCCTGATTTACAACGATTCTTCCTTCATAATCTCCAAATTTTTCTTCAAGTGCAGTCATTCTAATTTTCAAATTGTTCTCTTCAAGAAAACTTGAAAACTGAATAAATTCTGGTCCCTCGAAAAAAATCT
>JARRMG010000125.1:0-5006 GCA_037386265.1 Nitrosopumilaceae archaeon | reverse complement strand
TTTTTAGCCAGTGAGGAATAGTTGGTTTTTTGTTTGGATCATGTTTTGAACTGTCTGATAATCTTATCATTTCTTTATCAACAAGATACTCTATTGCCTGCAAAAATCCATCATCACCAATTGCACCAGTAGACCACCACTTTGCAGTTTTTTTGACCCCAGGAGGAATTGATTCTGGTTGGATTTCTTTTTCCGGTGTTCCTAAAACAGTGGCATTTGCAATCACGTCTAGTTTTTTTACAATAAATCTTGAAGGTAATGTTGTATCAACATACTTTACTGAAACAACACTACCAGGTTGTACAAACACTCCACTCATCTTGTCTTTGGAGTTTAGTTCTACTCTTCCTTCAAAAATGCCACTGTTTCTTTCGGTCTCCTTTAACGTGTATTCTTTGGAGTATTTCTGAGGATATGATTTTACCAAAACTTTGATGTTATCTATTGTTTCAGGTAGCAATCTCATGTCATTGTCAATTACTTGAACCAGGGCCTTAGAGTCTGCATAAATTGGAAGGTCTGCCCACTGAATAGTCCCTTGCTGAAACTCTACTGAGGCTCTGGCCTCGATTTTTTCATCATAAAAAGGAGTAGAATATGTAATCCTGATGCTGTCGCTTGGATTGGCAGCTAGATTCCCTTCATCAGGCCCAGGCCCTCCAGTGTATCCGCGAGCATCTCCTGGCCTACCATCTTGATTCAAATCAAAACCAGAAAAACCAGTCAAAGTTACGGTTCCAGAAAAAACTCCATCACTGACATCAGTCTCCTCAAGTGTGTATTCTGTTAGAATTCCGGCTCGAGTTGAGATGTCGATTTTTATTTTATCAATTTGATGAATGTTTTTGTTATCATTTGGAGATGTAATTGTAATTTGTACGATATCAGTCCAAGAGTATGTGTTTTTGTCTAGGTTAATTTCAGGTTCAAACGTTTTGGGATCAAAATTGCCAGATGTTTTTATCCTCTGCAAAAACAAAGTTGGTTTGCTGTATTCCTATAAACAAAACAAGTACAACAAACAATAAGAAAATTATTTTCATTGACAGACTTCTAATTATGCGCTCATACTACAAAAAGATCAGGATCTCTTTGTACTATTATTGTTAAATTCTTAACATCATATAGATTTAAAACCATATCATTTAGTAATTATCTATGGGTTCAGAAATAATTGATGTGATGGAATCAGCTGATGATACTTTTCCAAAAATACAGGAAGCCATAGGTTCTAGTGACTATAAAATCAAAACAATAGAGGCAAACAAATCAGTAATTGCTGAAGGCAACCGTGAATTTAGTTGGGCAATTGTTATAATTTTGGCAATATTGATTTGGCCTGCTGCCATAGTCTACTATTTTACCAGACAAAGAAGCAGTGTGACTGTGATTGTTACTCCAAATGCAGAATCTGGGTGTAAAGTAGCAATAAACTCCAATGGCAAAACAGGAGATCAAGTCATGGAATCAATTGTAAAAGCTCTGCAATAAAGGCAACCAAAATCTTTTTTATAATTTCTAAAATAAAAAACCCAACCAAATTACGTTATACTAGTTTGAGTCTCCGTAGAAAAACAATGGCTTGTTTAGAATTACATTACAAGGAGTTGCAGAATTTAGTATTCCAATAAACTCTCCATTCTCATCGAACACCTTGATAATAATGTCCTCTGAATTCATTTTGATTGATATGTCTGGACCGCACTGTCTTACCAACACATCATTTTCTGATGCTACTTGCCACCATTCATCGTCAGTTTGTATATAGTTGTACGTTCTATCAGTACTCGCGATTGTTGCACCTTTTGCATTAGTTAGTATCAATTCTGGAAATTGAATTACGCCATATTCTGCTGTATTGATTTCCAAGTTTTTCCTAAGAAATGAAGAAGCTCTATTCTCAAGTATAGATTTTTGAAATTCATTTGGCTCCAAATCCGGAGTAGGCCATGATGTGTCTTGTTTTAATTGCAACATGTCTTGCAGCTCTTTTCCAGAAAACTCGTTATTGGAGATCTTCAAGGCATTTTGAATTGCAGAATCCTTCACAAGTTCTTGCAAATATGCAATCTTGTAGTGTCCTTTGGGGGTAATGTTGTCAAGGGGCACAGGAACTATTTTTGTCTCAACTTCAGCCGACTTTAAGGTAACATCACAGGGAGTAGCAGAATTGAGTATTCCAATAAACCGGCCGGCCTCATCGTGTATATTTATGACCAAGTCTTCAGAGAAAATTCCTGCGCTACTATCAAATTCACATTCTCTTGCAAAGGGTTTACCATCAATATCTCTGAAGGATTGCGACCACCAATCATCATTACTCTGATCATAGTTGTCAGTCTTGATGGACACGGCAATGTTTGGCCCAAATTGATTCGTCAGGATGTGCTCGCCAAAGGTAACTGCACCAAATTCTGCAGATTCTATAACTAGATTTTCTCGTAAAAAGTCCGATACATCGTTTTGAATTACTGAATTCATAAATGGTGTATTTTCCAAAGATGAGGTCCATTCTTTTTCCCTTTGAAAATAGATTTGTGCCCTGATGTCATCAGACATTTCAGAGTCCTGCTCATTGGAAATCTTTAGGGCGTTTTGTATTATGGGGTGGCGAACCAGTTCTTGTAACAGCCTGCTTTTCTCCTCTCCTATGGGAGTGCCAATTGCTTCTATATTGCTATCTTCAATAGGTTGTTGGATGCATCTTGGATCTTCTATGCACTTTACTTGAGGATTAGTTTGAGGTTCTGGATTTGTCTCCATGCAATCCTCACAAAAAACAACAAAATATGCTGCAGTGGCAATCCCAAAACCAATTACAAATGACAATACAACTGCTAGTGCAACATAATTTGAATTACTATTCTTGTTATTTGACATCAATCAGAACCTCCTTTATTTTCAAAATGATAGGAATCATCTATTGCATCTCTGCCGTAATGATCTTTTCTCTCTTTTCTCATCTTTTCCATTTTTAGCTTCTTGCTTCTTTGCTCTGCACCATAAATTGCCAAGTTTGTGATGCCCAATCCGATTCCAAACAATGCAGTATAGTAGAGTGTTTGAGATTCGAGATTTCTTTCTGATGGAAGTTGGAAATCTATCTGATGTAATACTCCGCCTTGTAATGGCCAGTCAAGCTGTATTGTTCCTTCTCTTGGTCCTGGAGTAATTGGAGCATCAGGGGTTGGAGCAAAACTATCTGAACTCTTATCCAAAATTACTGTTGCTTTGGCTTCTGCAACACCATCAAATCCAATTTTGTAGGGTTTTCTGTGTGGATTAAACTGCTTGATCAACGGTGGTATGTCGGGATCCAGCAGTGGATTTACTTGAGAGAACCACAGCCTTACACTGTGACGGAATGCTTGCTTTTGATCAATTGGCTCATCTAACTCAAATTCAAAATACTGAATGTTATCAGCAAAGGTGCATGGTTTGTCTTCTGAACAAGTAAACTCTTTGACAAGCAATGTAGAGTCTTCAAATGGGGTCCACTTCCATTCTGATTCTTCTTTTAGTATCCCGCTGTAGGGAATTTGTAGGGCCAACAAAGAATAATCATGACTGTTTTCAACATCAACTACTGCAAAAAACAAAATTTTTGTAGGATTTGCTGCAGTATCCACCAAAAAATGAATTCCATTTAGGGGCAAATCCTGCGGATAAAGCATCTTGAATCCCTCGTCCCCTGATGCTTGAAACTCTCTGTCTCCTCCAAGTAAGATTTGGGTAATGATTACAAACACAACAAAGGCAGCAATGCTACCCGTCCACATTACAACCCACTTTGCCATGACTTTCATAGACTTGGAAAATTCATAAGATAATCTCCTATTATCACCAATGATAATTACAAAATCAAAATATTCTCCTATGACAGGTAGTTAAGAAAAATAAAGTTATTTGAAATTCCTTTTTTAATCTACTGTTAAAAAATATATTCAAATTTTAATCAGTTAGAAATTTTTATCGTTATTTCCTTTAAGAATCAAAATAACAATGTTAAGTAATTCATTATAAAGAAAACGAGGTAAATTAGATGACTCAAAATGCCATTGACATATGAACAAAATAATCTACTTGATGTTTTTTGCAAGGTGATTTGCAATAAGCCAAAAATCAGATTTTGTGGAATAATAAACTCAATGGGCCATATCATTGCAGGAAGCTTCAAAGAAAACATTCTGCCATTAGATAATGATCAGGAAAGGCAAATGTTGTACATGCAATCAAAACTAGAATTATCAATGAAGGCAGAATTTAATCATAATCTTGGTCATGTCAATTATGTGGTAACTTACAGGGATAATGTAATTATTATAAACATCCCTTCTGACAATCAGAAATTTCATATTTTAATCTCAGCTGAGCGAATATCCGACCCACAAACAATTGTAAATGATGTGGCAGATTTATTCAAACAAATGGAAACCGAAATCGAGACATCTGAAAATTAATCTTTGAGAGGATTATTCAACTGTTGGGGTAGAAATGAACTTAAATTATATTATTGACCGAATTGCAAATAGACTTTTTAGGATTGGGGATTTTTAGGAATGTTTGGTCTTAGCAAACAACAGACAACTTCCATGTTTGGCTCTTGGATGGGCTGGGCTCTGGATGGATATGACCTGGTTTTGATGCTGTTTGTTTTGACTTCGGTAAGCCAACTTTTCTTTCCTTCTGAAGATCCTACTACCAGCCTGTTGTCCTCGTTTGCTGCATATGTTATTGCCTTGGTAATTAGGCCTGTGGGTGGTGCATTTTTTGGAAACTATGGCGATAAATTTGGACGCAAAAAAACAATGATGATCACAATCATTGGCTTTTCGATTGCTACTTTTTCAATGGGGTTCTTGCCTGTTTGGGCGCAGGTAGGATTGCTCTCGCCAATACTTTTGATATCCCTAAGATTTGTTCAAGGATTTTTTGCAGGTGGTGAATGGGGAAGTGGTTCTGTTCTAACGATGGAATGTGCAGCCAAAGAAAAAAGGGGACCCATG
>JARRMG010000124.1:0-4361 GCA_037386265.1 Nitrosopumilaceae archaeon | reverse complement strand
CAACTGAGATTTCAATTAGTGCAAAAGACTTTAGTGGAAAATCAATCAATCACGAAGTTGCAAATCAAATGCACAATCTTAGAAAATGGCAACAAAGAGTACGCGTTTCCTCACCAAGAGAAAGACGATTAGCTAATGTTTTGTCAAAAATGGGCGAAACATGCGATGGTTTATCTCTTTCAAAAAATGTTTTGGAAACTGCTTCTATGATATACCGAAGCTTGGACGACCATATCGATGTGAAAGGAAAATCAGTAGCAAGCATCACAGCTGCTACAATTTACATGGCATGCAAACAATGTCATGTAGTCAGATCACTTGAAGACATTGTCCGCGGAATTTGTGTACCAAAAGATGTAAAATCCAAAACAAAACTTGCAGCAAAATATTACAGAACCATGGTAATGGAAATGGGACAAAAAACAGCCCCAATAGTAACCATGGACAAATACATCTCCAAGATTGCAAATATGACGCAAACCGAGGTCAGAGTAGAAAGATTAGCCTTGGAAATTGCTGAAAAAACTAAGGACAGCAGTATTACTGACGGAAAAGCTCCCAACGGAATCGCAGCAGCTTATCTATATGTTGCATCTGTTTTGCTAGGACAGAGCATCCTACAAAGAGACGTATCTTTCAAATGTGGTTAGGATCAGCTAAATTTCGTCGGTATTATATATAGAAACAAAGCAATTTGCCACATGGCTGTTCTTGAAATCAAAGATCTTCATGTAAAAAGAGAAGGAAAAGAAATCCTCAAAGGAGTGAATTTGAAAACAGGACCTGGTGAAGTGCATGCAATAATGGGACCAAACGGTTCTGGAAAAAGCACACTAGCTTATACATTACTTGCACATCCAAAATACGAAGTCACACAAGGAGACATTCTTTTGGATGGTGAAAGTATTTTGGAATTAACTGCAGATGAAAGAGCAAAGAAAGGATTGTTTCTTGGATTTCAATACCCCACAGAAGTGGCAGGAGTAGGTTTTTCTCATTTTCTAAGAACAGCATATAATTCACTTAGCAAAGCATTGCAAGGAGAAAACAGAGAAGTTTTCATCACAGTAAGAGAATTTCAAAAATATCTTAAAGAAAACCTCAACAAAGTAGGATTAAAAGAAGAATTCCTTTCAAGATACCTAAATGAAGGGTTTTCTGGAGGAGAGAAAAAACGTGCCGAGGTTTTACAGATGGCAGTACTAAAACCAAAAATATCAATTTTAGACGAACCTGATTCGGGTTTAGATATTGACGCAGTTCAATCCGTTGCAAAAGCAATTAGCGAAGTTGCAGATAAAGATGCAACAATAATAATAATTACCCATTATGCAAGAATTTTGAAATTCTAAGCTGGAGACTGAAGGATACGAGTGGGCTTTAGAGCAATACGCTTGATTGTAAAATTAACAAATAAGTTTAAGCAGATTCATTTTGTATAATTTTTTGTGCTTTATGAGATAACTGTACAATTTAACAAAGAAACTTTTGAAATTTCAGAAAACAAAATCATTATGGGTCTAAAATCTAGACCAATAAAAGGAGAGGCAAACAAAGAAATCATAAAAAAACTCGCAAAACATTTTAGAGTTTCATCATCTAAAATTCAAATTAAAACAGGTCATAAATCAAAAACCAAAATTATAGAAATTCAACATTAGAGAATCAAATATTTTGTTTAAATAGGGTCTCAAAATGGTCAAAGCATGGAGCCAAACGATGACGAAAAATATTATTTTAATTTCTCATTCTTTCAAATAGATCCTAAATGGAGATGGATGGCAGATTTAGCTAAAGAGGAATCTGCCAAAGAAGTTGAAAATGTAATCAGAAATTCAGGAGTCAAGTTTAGATCATATTCAACTTTAGGTTTGCGTTCGGATGCAGATTTTCTGTTTTGGTTTGCTGCCAAAACAGTAGAAGAAATTCAAAGCGTAATATCCAAACTTTACCTTACAGTTTTTGGAAAATACATAATCACATCACAAACGTACGTTTCCTGTACTAGACCATCGGCTTATGCAAGAAAAGGTAGAATAATTTCTTTTGTGGCAGGAAATGAATCTAAAAAATTCGTGGTAGTATACCCATTTACAAAAACAAGAGAATGGTACTTGCTTTCACAAGAAGAGCGACAAAAAATGATGGATGAGCACATTGATGTGTCTCAGAAATACCCAGATATTGTTCTCAACACAACTTACTCTTTTGGATTAGATGATCAAGATTTTATGCTGGCCTTTGAAACTGACGATCTGCGGGATTTTCAAAACCTCATTATGGATTTAAGGGAGACTAGGGTATCAGCGTACGTAAAAGTTGACACACCTATGATTATCTGTGTAAAAAAAGATATTCAGCCATTAATTGCAAGTCTGGGGTAAAATTACAAAATTATTGAAATTTGCTCTAATTTCTAAAATATCATGGGAGTAAATCTTGGATAAACATAAATGAACAAATTTCGGAGAGAATTTAGTGTTGATGTACGGAAAAAATCAAGACAAAAAGTAAGGTGAATAGAGGATGAAATACAAAACATTAGGAAAAAGTGGAATAAAAGTATCTGAAATAGGATTTGGTGCCTGGACCATAGGTCTTGATTGGTGGGGCAAAAAGATAGAAGAAGACGAAGCAAAAAGAATGCTCAAAAAAGCATATGATTTAGGAATTAATTTCTTTGAAACTGCAGATATGTATGGTAAAGGTAAAAGTGAAAAACTAATTGGTGAAGTTTTCAAGGGAATGAGAGAAGAAATAGTAATTTCTTCAAAATATGGTTATGATTTTTCTAATGCAGAGCAAATTGGACATGCTGAACTCCCTCAACAGTTTGACCAAAAATTTACCGAAAATGCATTACAAGCAACTCTTGAAAGACTTCAGACAGATTATATCGATTCGTTTGGGATGCACAATCCAAAACTTGATCAAATTAGAAATAACGAACCCTTTGAAACATTTGATAATCTAATCCAAGAAGGAAAAATGAAAACAGCTCAGGTGGCTTTGGGCCCTGCCATTGGATGGACACAAGAAGGTTTGGAGGCAATGGACAGAAAAAACGTTTCATCTGTTCAAACCGTATACAACATTTTAGAGCAAACTCCAGGAAACGAGCTTATTGAAAAAGCATCACAACAAAATGTCGGAATACTAGTAAGAGTACCAGACGCATCTGGAATTTTAACAGGTAAAGTAAAGGCAGAGACAGTAATTCCAAGCAATGACCACAGAAAAGATAGAAAAATGGAATGGCGACAAGAGGCATTAAAAAAAGTAGAGCAATTTAGACCAATAGCAGAAAGAAATGGGTTAACAATTACCGAATTTGCAATCAAATTTATCTTATCGAAAAAAGCAATCGCATCTGTACTACCCACGGTTGTTAGTGAAGAAGAGATAGAATCATTTGCCGCCATCTCAGATGGAAATTACATAAATTCATCAGACATGAAAGAGATTGCAGAATTATACAATACTTGGCCTCCCTACGAATTAAAAGCCACACCACAAGCAAACTAATTTTATGAATCCTCCAATAGATACAGCTAAAACTCTAGACATCATAGAAAGAATGAAGCTTGCAAGAATTGGAGAATACAAAAAATGGGAGACCATAATTAAAAAAATCAAAAAAGAACAAGACCTCCTTCCAGCAGAAATAGAATACTTTTCAAATTTTACACGAATTTATAAAAACTCTAACATTACTCTTAGAAGTAAAATTTACCACATAAGGTTGTCAGAGAATGACCTGAGACCGCCCTGTCAAATATGTGGAGGAAATTCAGAGTTTTATTGCAATATGAATGACCAGTACTTTTGTACTATCCATGTTGTTGGACACGATGATAACGAGATTTAGGATGCTGGAATAGTATCTTCAAAATTAAACGAGTTTTCTACAAAATATTCAACTCGTGTTTTTTTGAATTCGCGTGAGCTAAAAAGAATACGATATTCATCAACATGGATTTGATCCCGAATTATTTTTGCCATTTCATTTGCTTCTTCATGAGTTTTGCAATGAATCATAGAAAATACATTATAGGGCCAATCAGAGTAGGTTGGACGTTCATAGCAATGACTAACCTGTGGAAAAGATCCCAATACGGCACCCACCTCAGAAATTCTATCCTCTGGAACTTTCCAAACTATCATCCCATTTGCAGTAAATCCCACTTGTCTATGTCTTAAGATTGCTGCAAATCTTCTCATTACTCCATATTCTTCATAATGTTTCATTTTTTCAAATAATTCCTTTTCAGTAATTCCAAGATTTTTTGCAGCCTTTACAAAGGGTTCATCAATAATGTCCATGTCTTTTTGTAATTCACGGATAAAATTTTTGTCTTCTT
>JARRMG010000123.1:0-3015 GCA_037386265.1 Nitrosopumilaceae archaeon | reverse complement strand
TACAATCAGCATGACCCAGGAGTTACATCTTCTGCAATACCATCATGGATTAAAAACACAGCATCATGGTGGGCAACTGATCTAATTTCAGAAACAGAGTTTTTGCGGGCAATAGAATATCTAATCGATAATGACATAATCAGAGTCAATGCAGTACCAGCTAATGACATTCCAGATATTACTGCCACATACACACTGCCTGAAAGTCGCCAGGCAGAATTTGTCCAAGTTGAAGGGAGCTTTGATATCAAGCATACTGGCCCCTTAACATTATTTATCACACAGCCAGACCAAACACAATTTACACTAACAACAATTTCTCGAGACGGAACATTTTCAGCCACAATGGAACTAAATTCAGAATCTCAGATTGGAACATACATAGTCTATGCTGAAATTGAAGGAGACTTACATTTGGTCCAAGCCTTTGAGATAAAAGACAGTAATGCAAGCAAAGTGCCTGCTTGGATAAAAAACAATGCACAGTGGTGGTCAGAAAACAAAATTACTGACTCGGATTTTGTAAAGGGAGTTGAATTTTTAGTTTCAAACAAAATAATTAAAGTAACAACCCTTGAAAAGCCAACGCCAACCGGTCCAGGACTAACTCAGGAAAAGTGTTATGGTAATGCAAGATGTTTTTCAGGTCAAGTAACTCAAGTAGTCGATGGCGACACCATCAGAGTAAATGAGCATTCAATCAGATTTGCACTAGCGTCTGCCCCTGAACTAAAAGATATTGGAGGATACGAGGCACAAGACTTTATGGATGATATTTGTCCTGTGGGTTCAGACGCTCTAGTTGATGAAGATGATGGGCAAACTGAAGGAAGTTATGGAAGAATTGTTGCAGTAATTTACTGCAATGGCATGAATCTCAATGAAGAATTACTTGATGCAAACCTTGGTCATTTAGAGTCAGAGTTTTGTAGAGATAGCGAGTTTGCATCAACTGAATGGGCAATAAAGCATGGATGCAAAAGTAATGACTCTCAATTAAGCATAGAAGTTACAGAGCCTGATTGTGATCCATCATATCCTGATTTTTGTATCCCCTCACCTCCACCAGATTTGGATTGCAGTGATATTGAGTACAGAGACTTTGAAGTGTTACAACCAGACCCCCATAGATTTGATGGAAATTATGACGGGATTGGTTGTGAAAGTTGACTCAGGAAAATTCTGAGCCACATCTTTGAGTAAAAATCAAAAAGATGCCCGAGTATTTTCCTTGCAAATTGTGTGAATTTCACCGTTAGGATGAAAGCAATTATCCCCAGTATGGTAATGGTTTGTAGTATCCTCGGATTCACAACATTCAGGAGAGCAGTCGCAGACCGACACCATTTTTCTCAAAATTATTCATCTCATAACTCATTTAAGGAAATTCAACTTTTTCCTATGGGGAAATGTAGAACGATATGAAATTATTCTATGGGCAGTTTGATTGTAAAGACTTTGGGGGCATTTTTAGCAAAAACTATTCCCCCATGGTTTTTTATAATGTTTTTGCAGCTTATGAGACCTAGGCCAGTACCTTTTTGTTTTGTTGTGATCATTGATTCAAATAAGTTAGGCAAAATTTCTTCAGGTATTTCTTTTCCAGAATCAAAAATTTCAATTATTGCATGTTGTGGTTCTTTACTGGTCTTTATCTTGATGGTTCCATCATTATCCCCAATTGATTGGACAGAGTTAACAAGTAGATTCACAAAGACAATCTGAAGTTGATCTCGATCTCCATTTATGTCAACATCAGTGTCATTAATTTCAACTTTAATGTTCTTTGGAATAAAAACACAATCTAGTGCAGAAGAAATACAAGAAGACAAAGAAATATTTTCTTTTTTCAAAGGATGAATTCTAATAAAATCCAAAACTTCGTTTACCTGATGAGAAATTCTTTCAAGGTTTTTAGATGCCACGTCAAGTTTTTCTTGAATAGATTTATCGGAAATTTTGATATCAGGGTTACTTTGTTTCATCAAGTTAATTGACATGTTAATGTTTGACAACGGATTTCTAATATCATGGGCAACTCTGGATGTAACTTCTCCAAGCATTGTCATTTTTTCTTGTTGACTTTTTTCTTCTGATTTTTCTATCTTATTTTTCAAGTATTCAATTTCAGATAGATCCTTTCCTGTAATCAAATACCCTGCCAAGTTTCCTTGATCGTTATACAATGCAGCACCAGACCAAACAGAAGGAAAACAAACACCATCTTTTTTGATAACTTTTAGAGGCACTCCTGTTTTTACCCCCTCTGAAACCAGTGCTCCCATTGCAGAGACTGCCTTTTGCCTGTCTTTCTCAGAGACCATATCTATTGGACCATTCATGCCTATCAATTCCTCTTTTTGATAGCCAAAACTTTGTGCATAGATTTCATTGCAATCAAGAATTTTTCCATTCTTATCTAAAAAAACAAGCATATCTGGGCTCGTTTCAAACATAATTTTCAAGATTTTTTGAAAAGAAATAGCACCATTTTGTCCCATATTGCTTGTTATACTATAGTATCCTCATAAATTCTTCTAATATTGCAAATCTGTTAAAATTTGAAACAAATACATCATGATTAATCACAATTTAGATTTGAAAATATTTTGAAAGATATTTTGGTAAAATGGATTTTTGAGATATTTCAAATTTAATGTTACAGTGTTATGTTAAAATGTTTCATGACAATTTTTTTGTAGCCAAAAAATAATTTGTGTAAGATCGATACATTGCAAACAATACAGAAATTTTAAAATTATTAATTGTAAAAAATAAATTTAGTTTTACAAAATTTTTCTAGCTATGATTATAACTTGTAAGCTTGTTTTGAAGAGATTAGTTATGTGCAAAAAACAATAAAAGAATTCATGGCACAAGTAATCGTTGAAAATAATTTCAACAACAAAAACAAACATGCATCAAAGATAACAACAACGAAATGTTATTTTTGTCAAGCGTTGTTTCCAATGGAATACAAACAGTGTCCACGATGTAGCATGTTAAGATAAGGTG
>JARRMG010000122.1:0-3026 GCA_037386265.1 Nitrosopumilaceae archaeon | reverse complement strand
TCTCAATTGCTATCCTGTAGGTCTCATCCTCTGATATGGTATTCGATAGTTCTGATACTGCCTCATCGATTTTCTCAATGTCTGTATCCACAAATTTCTGCATTGGAATTATTCTAAGGCAGTACCTTATGCTCCATGGCTCATCTAGGATCATTTCTTTTATTTTTCGCACCACTTGCACTGGATCTAACTTTGTTTTAGCAGTCAAAATTCCAGACATGCTTGTGACTATGATTTGAGGTTCAGAATCCCCAAAATCATCTAAAATTTTGCTTATCTCCTCACTTGTTTCAGGCTCTAGATGCCTTGCACAGGTAATTATTAAATTCAAAAAACCCTCGTAATCTCCTCTTTTTTTAGGGCGCCTTCCCTATGAATAACTAACTTGCCGCGACTAATCTCTAAAATTGTTGATTCCCCCTTGCTTGAGATATTTCCTCCATCTACAAAAATATCATATTCTTTTAGTTTTTCCCAGCACTCCTTTGAGTTGGTAAATGAATTCTCTCCAGAATAATTTGCACTGGTTCCAATCAAAAATTTAGAGTCCTTCAAAATATCAAGCAAACACTGGTTGTCAGGAACCCGTACTGCTATCTTGTCTACTCTTAGAATTTCTTTTAGTTTCTCATCTTTTAATTTAAGAATTAGTGTTAGGGGACCAGGCCAAAAAGCATCTGCAATTTTTTTAGATTCTTCATCAAACTCTACAATTTCATTTATTGTACTCAAAGAGTATCCCAAGATTGGAAGAGGTTTTTCTTTGGATCTTTTTTTGATTTGATAAATCTTCTCAACAGAACTTTTGTTGTAGGGGTCACATCCAATTCCATAAACTGTATCTGTGGGAAAAACAACCACTCCGCCCTCAGAGATTATTTTTGATGCTTTCTCTATTCCCTCCTTATCGCATTTTACTATCATAGACATTCTTTGATTGTAGTTTAATTATTCATTTTCTTTTGCATACGTTTTTAATCTTCAATGTCCTTTTTTCTAAAGTGCAAAGCACTCCATCAGATTATGAAGATACAGAATTTGAAGATGATTTTGAAGATGATCTAGATGAAACAGAAGAAAATGAGGACTAGATGGTTAAACCAAAATTAGTTGCAAAGCCACTAAATGTATGGTATGCTTGTAAAAATTCCCGTCCTGACTGACTTATCTTGTATTTGTTATAACCTTGTGAGTCTACTTTTTCAAGTAAACCCTGTGATACAAGTGTCTTGAGAATTCTAGAAATTCTTGAATGTGAGATGTTGGCTTTTCTAATTAGGTAAGTAACTGATGCACCATCTTCGTCTTGGAGATCATCTCTGGTAGTAGATAGTATGTCTCCAATAATTTTCATATGCGTGCGGTATTCTGCCATTTTTTCTCTGGGTATTTTTTGAATAATTTCTATGATAGTGGCATGCTATTTTCCAATATACTAAAAAGATAAAAGATTTTGACAAATCAAAAAATGCGCAAAAATTGAGCCTACGTTAAAAATCAGTCAAAATTCTCATCAAACTTGATTTTTGTAAGGGGCACCTTGCTTACCGGAATAAACAGCGCAATCAACCCTCCTATTTTGATAATCATTGATGTAAAATACAATATTGATTCTGGAAATACAAAAGAATACCATCCAACAAATTCGCCCAAAGCTAAAAGCGATAACCCAGTTGCCACAGATATTGCTCCCTTGTTTCTGTTTTCAAAATAGGATAGGATGGTCTCAATTGCTCCATATGCAAGAAGAATAAATGAAACAGATCTAAAGATATGCTCTATTTGTACAGAAGATACCAAAAACAATGGAAAGATTCCAATTGATCTAAAGTATTTGGATTTTGGAAAAAGTGATTTGATGCTATGTGAAAATGCAATGAAAAAGTAACCAACAGTTTGAATTGCAATTCCAAGTGTTTGTATCCATCTCTCCAAGCTACCTGATTGTATTACAAAGTCTTCTACCATGTAGCCAGACCAAATTACAAAAAACCCGATACTAATTGAGAAAAATGCTATTGCTAATCGAAATAAGGTTGGGCTTCCAGTATTTCTAAAACCAATAATTGATACAATTCCAATTGCCAATCCAACTAAAAACCCAACAAGATTCAAAATGTTTTCTAGTAAAAATTCCAATTATGATTAAAGCTCCATCAAACTAATTATTTTAATATGATGGACATTTTTTCTATTTCTAGTCCCATTCATCCAGGGATCCTGAGGTTTCTCCTTCGGTACTTCCGGCATAATCCCCTAAAATATCAGAATACTTCTTCTCGTTGTGCGCAACAAATTTCACATATTCCCCGTAACTCATATCCAACTCACAGTAATCACATTTTACAAAAGAAAAATCCATCGACAAGTCTGCATTTTTTTCGCATTTAGGACATTTTATCTTCATATGTGCATATCCCTTTGTTAATTATTATTACTTACGTTAAAAAATCTGCAAATGTCTGTGGGAAAGATTGGCAATTACTAGTCTACAAATAAGTATTTTTAATTTGTAATGTGCCGATAAAAGATAAAAGGAGTTCTTGAATGCCTCAATACATGAGTAAAACATGCACAAAGTGCAAAAACTCGATTCCTGAGACTGAGGAATTAGACCCAATTGCAAGCAAATACCCAGTATGTAACAAATGTTGGAATGAGTGGAAAGAATATCGTGTAATGGTAATGAATGAAATGCGATTGGATATGTCTATGCCAGATCATAGGAAGTTATTGAAAAAACATGAAAAAATATTTGCCGGGGTTCTTACGCCTGAAGGAGATATTGTTGATTATACAAATGAAGACAATAGAAAACCTGACGAGAACCCTAACGCTTAGATTTTCAAATACTTTTGCGCATTATCAGGAATAATGATTAGCAACCTTCTTTTTGTTTCGTCATCATTATTATTGATGATGTTTCGAACTGAATCTGAAATTATTTCTTGTTTTTGATTGTCTAGTGACAAGAAAATCTCTAGTATCCCATCCAAATTAAATGCAATTAATTTCTGGGGACTTGC
>JARRMG010000121.1:4628-6905 GCA_037386265.1 Nitrosopumilaceae archaeon | reverse complement strand
CAAGAGATGTGCTAAAAGAAATCAAAGAACGTCTGGAATTTTTAATGAACGTTGGATTGAACTATCTTACTCTAAATCGATTAAGCTCCACTCTTTCTGGTGGTGAATCACAAAGAATACGGTTGGCTACTCAGATTGGCTCAAATTTAACAGGTGTCCTTTACGTGTTAGATGAACCAACAATTGGACTGCATCAGCGGGATAATGCCCGACTCATAAAAACGCTAAACAAGCTACGAAATCTTGGAAACACAGTCATTGTTGTAGAGCATGACGAAGAAGTCATACGAAATTCAGATTGGATTGTCGACTTGGGTCCTGGTGCTGGAATTCATGGTGGGAGTGTTGTTTTTGAAGGAACAGTAGATAAGATTCTAAATGGCCACAAGTCAGTTACTGGTGCATACCTTAAGGATAATTCTTTGATAACACTGAAGGACAAAATACGAAAACGATCAGGCTCATTAATTGTAAAAGGGGCTTCGGAAAATAATCTAAAAAATATTGATGTCGAGTTTCCATTAGGTCTTTTTACATCGATAACTGGAGTATCTGGTTCTGGAAAATCTACTTTGGTTAATGATATTTTACTGAAATCTTTGGAAAATCATTTTACAAAATCAAATGTCAAACCAGGAAGTCACCAAGAAGTAATCGGTTTGGAGAATATTGATAAAGTAATTGCTATAGATCAATCTCCTATTGGAAGAACTCCTAGGTCTAACCCTGCAACATACATAGGTGCCTTTACTCCGATTAGAGAACTATATGCAAACACAGAACTTTCAAAAGAAAGAGGATATGCGCCTGGGCAATTCTCCTTTAACGTAGCTGATGGGAGATGCTTTGCGTGTGATGGTGATGGTGTCAAACAAATTGAAATGCAATTTCTTTCTGATGTCTATGTGAAATGCGATGAGTGCAAAGGAAAAAGATACAATTCAGAAACACTTTCTGTTTTGTACAAGGGAAAAAATATCTCTGATGTGCTTGGAATGACTGTATATGAGGCTTTGAACTTTTTTGAAAACATTCCTTCCATTAAAAGAAAATTACAAACAATCTACGATGTAGGCCTAGGTTACATAAAACTAGGTCAATCCTCTACTACTCTTTCTGGAGGAGAAGCTCAACGTGTTAAACTTGCAGCAGAACTTTCAAAACGTGGAACTGGAAAAACTTTCTATATTCTAGATGAGCCTACCACAGGTCTTCATTTTGCCGATGTGCAAAAATTACTTGATGTGCTAAACAGACTTGCCAATTTAGGAAATACCGTGGTTGTAATTGAGCACAATATGGATGTGATAAAAAATTCAGATTGGATTATCGACCTAGGTCCTGAAGGTGGAGATGAGGGTGGGAAGATAGTTGCTACAGGAACTCCAAAAGAACTAGCAAAGGCACCTGGAAGCTATACTGGAAAATATCTTAAAAAATTAATTAAAAAATGACTTTTGATATTTCTAAAATCCACATTCCTTCAAATCCAGGAATTTATTTGATGAAAGACTCTAATGAGAAAATAATCTATATTGGAAAAGCTAAAAATCTAAAAAACAGAGTAAGGTCATATTTTTTAAAGAATCAAAACTACAAAACCCAAAAATTAGTTGAAAATATCTCTGACATTGAATTTGTTCTGACCGATAATGAAAGTGAAGCATTTCTTTTAGAATCTAACATGATAAAAAAATACAGGCCTCAATTTAACATAGAACTAAAAGATCAACAAAGATATACTTACCTTAGAATATCTGATGAAAAATACCCTCGCTTGCTAGTTGCAAGACGTACAAGGGATGGAAAATTTTTAGGCAAAGGAAAATTTTTTGGTCCCTTTACTCAAGGAAGTTCAAAGCTTTTGACTATTGGGACTCTTAGAAAAGCATTTCAAATTCGAATTTGTAAAACACTTCCAAAAAAAGTATGCTTAGAGTATCACTTGGGCAACTGTGAAGGTCCATGTGAATTTAAAGATGCACAGGAAAGATATCCGCAACATGTTACTGCATTAGAAGAAGTTCTTAAAGGTAAAAACCAAACAAAAATCTTCACTGAGAAATTAAAAGAAGAGATGAAGCAAGCTGCAGACCTCCAACAATTTGAACGTGCAAAAGAAATTCGTGATACTCTAATTCGATTGGGGAGTCTACAGACTAAGCAAAAAATGGAATATGTAGAAAATTCTGATGAAGAATATTTTGGAATAGGGGAACAAGATCATGTGGCAACTGTGATGAACTTTAGAATGATTAATGGCGTTATTCGAGATAG
>JARRMG010000121.1:0-4605 GCA_037386265.1 Nitrosopumilaceae archaeon | reverse complement strand
GATAGTGACAAATTCTTTTTTGATCTGGTAGGGGATAACTCTTTTTCAAATTTCTTGTTTCAGTATTATTCGACTCACAAAATTCCAAAATTCGTTCTAGTAAGTGAAATGCCTGATAACAAAGAACTTTTAGAATCCTTATTGTCTGAGCAAGCTGGGTTCTCAGTACGTATTCAGTGTCCTAAAAGAGGAAAAAGAAAAGAGATCATAGATTTAATTTTGAAAAACATCAAGCTAATCCACACAAAAGGAGGAAATCCTGGTTTGGTTGAACTCAAAGAAATCTTGGGGTTGCCTGGCATCCCTAATGTCATTGAGTGCTTTGATATTTCGAATCATGGAGAAGATTTTGCCGTAGGCTCGATGTCTAGATTTGTTGATGGAAAACCAAACAAATCAGGTTATAGAAAATTCAAAATCAAAACTGTAAGTGGAAGAGATGATTTTGCAATGATTGGTGAGGTGATAAAGAGGAGGTATTTTAGATTACTTGAGGAAAATTTACCCTTTCCTGATTTGATATTAATCGATGGCGGAAAAGGTCAGCTTAGCGCTGCCCTCAAATCCTTACAATCACTTGGATTGAAAATCTCTTGTGTGTCCTTGGCAAAAGAAAACGAGGAGATCTTTGTTCCAAATCAAAGAAAACCCATACTGATTTCAAAAAATAAAGATTCCTTGAAAATTTTACAATATGCTCGGGATGAAACCCATAGATTTGGTGTTGCCTACAATAGATCTATACGAAAAAATCAGATAAAATAAGAAAAAAGGAAAATTGTGGTTTAGTTCACTTGAACGTTGCCAACCATCCATGGATGAACCATGCAGAAATAATTGAAGCTTCCTGCCTCTTCAAAGGTGTTTGAATATTGTGCTCCACCTAAAATGAGGCTGCTGTCAAATACGCCTGATGGGCCTTCAGCTGGACTTCCACCGGTTACTGTGTGAGCTGCAGTGTCTGAGTTTGTCCATTCTACAGTATCTCCTACATTGATTGTAACTGATGCTGGTAGATAACATTCGTTTGTCTCTTCACATCCTGGAACAGCAGTTCCTGTTGGAATGTTGACACTTACAGTTTGTGGACCTGAGGGTTTTGTTGGAACTGACTCGGTTGCCTTTGGAGTTGTTTCTCCTGGAGTTACAGTTGCACTCACAGAATAACTAACAGTAAATGGTGTTGTTTTCATTGTGTGAACAGCTAATGCATTGCCTGAGAATTCCCAAGATCCCATTGCGTTTTTTGGATCAACAAATGTTAATTCAAAAACGGTTTCTCCATCAGGAGTCCATGTCTTTTCTGGTTGTTCCCCAGGACCAATAGGACCTCTAAGTGAAACTAGTTGAATTGGTTCAGAAGCAGAATACGAAAGAACTCCTGAATATACATCACTTGAAGGTGCCAAAAGCACTGCAAGTTGATGTGATTCATGTCCCATACCTGGATCTTGTACTGACTGTGTTGTGCCAGTAATTACAGAATCAGACATGGATTTTTCTTTATAATCCACTTTGTAATCAACTATGAATGGTGTTGGATTCTTTGTATGTACGGCTATTGCATTTCCGGCAAATTGCCATTCGCCTTTTGCATTATTTGGATCAACAAAAGTTAATGCAAACTTTGTCTCTCCATCAGGAGTCCAAGTAGCTTGTCCCATGGCATCTCCATCTGATAAAGGACCGTGTAGTGCAACAAGTTGAATGTTTTCTGATGCATCATACATGAGTTTACCAGAATATACCTTGTCACTTGGTGGCAAAATAACAGCTAATTGATGCTGTTCGTGTCCTACACCTGGGTCTGTTTCAGATTCAAGTCTATCCCAACCAGCTGTCATTGGTTTTGCTGGGGCTTCTTCTTTTACCTTCTCAGCAATATCTGCAAACGGATCCGTCTGAGGAGATGGTTTTTCAGTTGGTTCAGAAGTCGAAGGGGTAGAAACAACTGGAGGAGCTAACATGGCGGCATTTTGTGCGCTTTCTCCTACAAATGCAAATCCTACGCCAATAGCTACAATTGCGATTGAAAATCCAATTGCGGCTTTGTCTATACTTGCCATATTTGATCGAATGTCTTTACTTTACTAAATAAATCTAATCTTATTTCGTACCTTCATAACTTGTATTTTTGTTAATTTTTTTATCAAAACTCCATTTCACGGAATTGTTTTGATAATGATTTACTGTCTTGATGTTTTTCTCATAAAAATTACATGAATTACTATGATCAAATGAAAAATTTTCATGATTGCTTTAATTCATTTTTTCTATTGTCAACGAAATTGAACACTCCTTTCTTTTATGATTCTACTACATTATGATTAATAATATCGCATTGGGGCTGTCACCAAGCAACTCCCGTTTTTGGTCTTAAGCCCCTTTGCACTAAATCAATTTAGAAACAAAATTTTCTTCTGGATGTATGAGTTCATAATTAATTTTCAATTTTCTTTGTTTAATAAATTGAGAAATAAAATCTGATCTTGTATTTATGAAATCATCTGAAATTTTTCTTCCTTCTTTTAGATGATCAAACATTTTTTTGTTGTCGATTTTTACATTAATTTCATCTTCATTTTGAATGATGAATCTCCCGATTCCCCAAAACAATCCTACGTGTAATGCAATGTATTTTGATTGTTGGTTTGTGATTTTATCCAAATAGATGTCTGCATGTTCTCTTTTTTGATTAATTTCTGAATTTTTGTTTTTTATCATCCATGCAATTCTCTTTGAATTTCCATCAAAGAAAAAAGAATGTTGCAATTGTCAACCAAAAAGGGGTCTTTTGTCTATATATTTTGAATCCAACCCTTATGATCCTAGATTTAAAGTCATTATCATGCTTGAATCTCACGCGTTCTTTTCAAAAATGGTAGATGAATTGGTGGAATTTAAAAAAAGGAATCACATTTTATGATATGGTCTTTGAAGTCTTGTACAAACACGATGTAAATTCAAAAGCAAAAGACTGGCTAAAGACAAGAAATTAAATTACTTTCGCAAATCTAAAGTCTTGTACTCGCAACCCTGAGGCCCACAATATTTTCCAACGTATGATGCTTTTGGTCTGTAAAGTGCAGGTTTTGGTGCTGCCTCTGCAAATTTTTCCTCAATGATATGTGCTGCCCATCCTACGACTCTTGATACTGCAAAAATTGGTGTATTCAAATCCATAGGGATTTTCAGCATGTAGTATAACGATGCACTGTAAAGGTCCACATTAGGATAAATGTCTCGCCCCTTCTGGTTTTTCATTTCTGCAATGGTTGTCTTTTCTACCTTTTCAGTAATGTCAAACCAAGGGTCCCCTGTTTTTGCAGCTAATTTTCTTGATAGCTCTTTTAGAACCTGTGCTCTTGGATCATAAGTTTTGTAAACTGCATGACCCATTCCCATTATTCTTTCACCTTTTGCCATCTGCTCTTTAATCCATGGCTCTACTTTTTCGATATCTCCAATCTCTAGGAGCATTTTCATTACTTCGTAATTTGCACCACCATGTAATTCCCCGCTTAGTGCACCAATTGCAGCACTAGCTGCTGAATACATGTGGGCTCTTGTGGATGCAACTTGTCTTGCGGTAAATGTGGATGCATTAAATGTATGATCTGCATGTAAAATTAAACAAATATCGAATATTTTTTCAACTTCTGGGTCTGGTTTTTCATCAAACATCATGTAAAGAAAATTGGCAGCATGATCAAGTGTGGGATCAGGGTCTACAATTTTTTGACCATTTCTAATTCTGTTCCAACTGGCAACTATTGTTGCAGTCTTTGAAATCAGATTAATTGCTTTGTCATAACTTGATTCCTTGGTTGAAAACTCTTCATCATAATATCCTGCCAAAGCAGATACAAAGGCCTGAAGCATATCCATTGGGTCTGCATCTTTTCTCCAATTACCCATATTTTCCTGCATTCTTTTTGGAATGAATCTGGCTTCCTTTAGTTTGGTTTTAAATTCCTCTAACTGCTCTTTTGTTGGTAAATCATCATGTAGAAGTAAATATGCTGTTTCCTCAAAAGAAGAATTTTTTGTTAAATCTAAAATATCGTAACCGCGGTAAATCAGTTTTCCTTTTTCACCATCTATATTGGAAATTCGAGTATCTGCCACCTCTATTCCGCGTAATCCTATGTTTTTTGTCTCCATACTATACCTTTCAAAAATCTTCTATTATATTTTCGCACAGGTATACGTCTGTTAAGTTTAGTATTTTGTCTAATATGCCAACTCTGGGGAATAAATGATTATTTTTAATCAAAAATTAAATGAATAAGGCTGAGCGTGAACTCTTAGACAAATTAGACGAACTTGTTATCAATGCATCTGGTGATGAATGAAAGAAAATACAAGAACTTGATTTGGAAACTCAGCTAAACGGTAATTCGTTTTATGAGGAATATTTGGATTCTACTGCTTTGGTAAATCAAAGTATCAGAAAGGAATCTAATGATTCGAAATAATTCATTCTTGGTTTAAATGAGGGTCAGGGCGGATTTGTAATAATGGCTGTAAAGACTACAAAGACAAAACCAAAAACAACCAAGGCAAAAACTGCAAAAGCCAAAACCAAACCAAAAACAACCAAGG
>JARRMG010000120.1:0-4734 GCA_037386265.1 Nitrosopumilaceae archaeon | reverse complement strand
TTCTATGGAAGAAGTTACGTGCATTGTAATTACTTTAGATTTATCCAAAGGAACTCTAGTTTTTGAGGCAGCCATTTGAATAGAACTTATTCCAGGAATTATTTCGACATTACCAAAAAGTTCAATTAATCTGTCTACAACCTCTGATTCTGAAAAATTTACATCTCCAGTAAATGGGATAACTAAAGAGCGGTCTCCTAAAACCGGTAGCACTTTCTGATAGGAATCTTCCTGATTACTCATCGTAATTTCATGAACTTCCTTGCCTTTTAGCAAAGATTCAATTGTTTTTAGAGTGTATTTGTACCCAATAACAATATCACAATTTTGAATTATCTCTTTGGCAATTTCTGTAACGTATTTTGGTGAGCCAGGCCCTACTCCTATCGCATAGATTTTACCCAATTTACTTCGTAATTTTTTGTCTATCTTTAATATATTGCACAAAAGGCTCCCAATCAGCTCTCATGTATTTCGTGGGTTCCTTTGCAGGATATTTTACCCAATCTTGGGCTATTGAATACTGATGCTTTTCTATTTTTCCGTTCTCTTCATACTCTATTAACAATACACTACCCCAATCCTTTTCCTCAAAAGAAATATCCAAAATATCTAAAAGAAAACAATTTTCCGACTGACAAGATGAAAGTTCATGTTTTTGAAGCACTAACTACCGAAAATGAGACTAGTTTTGAGGGCACAGTGAAAGATTTGGAAGGAAAAGAATTTTCTGATTTATCTGTAATGGTTTTTAATCAAACAAAATTAGATTCGTATATGAATTACAAATGGCAGTGGAAGGACTAATTTCCCTGCTGATTTTTAGATGTACCTAAAATAAGATTATCTACATCGTTGAAAGAATATGCAATTATTTTCATCCATGGATATTCCGGATCATATAGTCTGTAAAAGCCCATTTCATCAAATGTGACATCAATAGATTTTCCAGGTAAAATTTCAGGTGTCGAGATCCTTCCATCAGGGGTGAATGGATCATGTCTGTCTCCATAGTTTTCTTTTCCACTCAGTAAACTGTGAGATACAGCATCTTCATTGATAAAAGTAATGGTCGTACCAGGTTCTATTGTAATTCTATCCTTTGAGAAATACCCTAATCTTCCTCCGTCAAGTCTGGGTTCTCTTGTTTCCCCACTTGGAATATAGCTGCTTGCTACACCTTGAGTTGAGGAACCGCGAAGAATTCGGATTATTAGGGATTCATCTGTTATTTCAGATTTTTCTGTGGTATCTATAAGATTGGTTAATTGGGATAATTTGGCAGTATAGATTATTTTGTATGAAATATCAGGAGTATTGATTCTTCCTGTAAATCCATAAACAGAGGCGTTTTGGCTTTCTTCTACTAATCTTCCAAAGAAGCTAATGGATGTATCAAATCCTTGTGCGCTTTCTATATTTCCATTAATTCTAATGTATCGTCCTTCACGAAGAAATTTTCCTTCAAGGTCGGATATTAGAAAATCTTCATTATCTAATGTTATGAAACCATCTTCAATTATAAAGTCAATACTGCTCCCCGATTGTTGATGGGATGATAATCCAATGTCAATTTCTGATAGTTTAATTATTTTCTCAGTTACCGCAAAACCGGAGCCTTCAATAAGATAAACTGAGTCTTGGTCAACTTCTGCAAATGCATCGTTTATGAAAAACCCTGAAGTAATTCTAATCAGGATAAAACTTCTGGATGTTGCAAGGGAATAAGCAAAAAGTTCCATCAACCCAAAAGGAGAAAGAAAGAGAATGGTAAGGGGAGGAATTTTTTCTAATTCAGGTGTAATTGAAACTATTGCAGCAAAGGCAAACCCTGTAGACCATGCAGAAAATAATCCCCAGGCGACCCCAAATCCGGGAATAAACATGGGTAATGAAATAGTTGTATTATGGAGAAAGATTCCCATAGCATCTATATCTTCAACTAATTTTTCAAATTCCTCCATGAAGATATTTGCATCATCTTCACTGACTTCAGACATCGATCCAAGTTGAAATGCTGCAGTGAAAAGTCCCATAAAAATAAAAAAAGTAATTATTCGAATTCTAGACACATTGTCATTTCTTATATTCAATATTTGAGGGTTCTCAGTAGGCGCAGATTTAATTAAACCTGATATTATTCTTGGATGTTGAAAAAGGAATTAACCCTTGCACTGAATTATGCTTTAAACAAAGGATTTCAAATTCATCCAGATGCTTTTGAATTTTTAGAAAATGTGGATGTAAAAAAACTTGAAAAAATAATCAAAGATATTGTAAAGGAGAAAAGCAGACAAAAATTATTTCAAATCAGTCAGGATGATTTAGAGAGTTATTTTGGAATTAAAGATGACCAGAGTATACAATGTGAGTATAAGGTACTTTTTGATCCCTCTTCAAAAATTACAAGTGGGGAGGGAATTAGCGGTTACAATTCATTATTTGCAAGTCGATTTAACAAATTAAAAAGAATCATTTCTGATAGACCCGAATCAAGGATGATAAAGCCAATTGCATCAGTCAAATCTGCACAGTCCGAGGATGACATGTATGTCTGTGGGTTGGTAACCGCTAGAATTACAGAGAGAAACATTACAAAATTACTTTTGGAAGACCCTTCAGGCTCATTTGAAGGGATAATTTTTGATAACGAATTACAAAAAAATGCCGATACTCTCCTAAATGACCAATTTATTATGGCAAGGGTAGGGATTGGAAAGAATTCGGGATTTATTATAAAAGACTTGATTTCGCCTGATATTCCAGACCAAGCCTCAAACAAGTCAGAATCTGAAGTATTTGCAGTCTTTTTGTCAGATTTACATATTGGAAGTAAATATTTCATGGAAGAAGAGTTTAGTGAGTTTGTATCCTGGTTGTCAAGCCCAGATCCCGTGGCATGTAAAATTAGATTTGTGTTAATTGGAGGGGATGTGATAGACGGTGTTGGGATTTATCCAAATCAAGACAAGGAGTTGGTTTGCCAAACCATAGAGGAGCAATTGGAGAAAATGGTAGGTTTAATCAGTAAGATTCCTAATCACATCAAGATATTCATAATGCCTGGAAATCACGATCCTGGGCGGAGGGCTTTACCCCAACCCGCTATCCCAAAAAAATACAATCCAAGCCTTTGGGATAAAGAAAATGTAATTATGGTTGGAAATCCTTCTATTGTTTCATTAAATGGAGTAAAGGTGTTAATGTTCCATGGTCAAAGTATTGATGATATTGTAAAAACTACGCCTGGATTGAGTTATGATAGCCCTACAAATGTAATGAAGCATTTACTTCGTGCAAGGCATCTTAGCCCTATTTATGGAAGTCAAACTCCTATTGCACCTGAGTTGGAGGATTTGATGGTGATTGATGAAATTCCTGATATTTTTCATGTGGGGCATGTTCATAGAGCTCAATTGGATATGTACAAGGGTATTCTTTTGATAAATTCAGGATCCTGGCAAAATCAGACGCCTTTTCAGGCAAGTGTTGGAATGACCCCAAATCCAGGAATTGCGTTGATGGTTAATTTGAAAACATTCCAAGTCCTACATCAAAATTATAATTCAAAATTAGATAATATCTTGCAAAGTTAAATCATCCTTGAATGTCTTTTTTATCATTTCAGAAGAAATTGTGAGTTTGTATTTTTTTGTTCTTCCATGAATTCCTTGATGAATCAACCTGCCGGTAATAATTCCCGATAATTCTATTTCACTTAGCATTTGGGTTACTCTTCTTTGAGTAAGTTCATCCCTTCCCACCGTTTTGCATAATGCCTTGTAAGATGAGTAGATTTCTCCGGTTGATTGTCCTCCTGCCTTCATAATTGCCAAAATTACTAATTTTTCATGAAGAGGGTAAGATTTCAGTGAGGTTTCCTCTTTGTTTTCTTCTATTTTTTGAGATGCTTCACGTACGTGTTCTTTTGTTACTTGGTCAGATTGCTGTCTTTCGGCAATTTCCCCTGCAACTCGAATCAAATCTATGGCTCTCCTAGCGTCACCATGTTCACCTCCAGCAAGGGCTGCACACAGGTTTAAGGCTGGTTCTTGGACTGTATTAGGTAAGAACGCCTGATTAATTCTCTCTTCTAGAATTTTTTTGATTTGTTCAACATTATAATTTGTAAATACAATTTCTTCTTCTCCTAGACTGCTTATTACTCTAGGGTCAAGTTTTTCTTTGAATGTTAAATCATTAGAAATTCCAACTAATGTTAAAGAACCTTTGTTTAATCGTTCATTGGCTCTTGTTAGTTGATATAGAATATCTTTACCTGTTTTTGAGACTAGTTGGGCGAGATAGTCAATTTCATCGATAACAAAAATTGCGTTAATTTCGTTTTTCTCAATGGTGTTTAGGATTCGTTTGAAGACCTCACTTATGGCCAATCCTGTGCCAGGTAAGTCTTTTTCATTTAATCCTAATTGCCTTCCAAGGCTTACCAATAATCCATAGAGGGTAGTTTCATCTTTAGAATTCGTATAGATTAGTTTGATTGGGAAATTTGATTTTTCTACCCTTTCTTGGATTTTAGAGATGACCTTTTTAACTACCAAAGTCTTTCCTGTTCCTGGTTTACCATATACTAGAAGATTAGATGGGCGGGATTGTTTTAGAATAGGTAATAATGATTGAGTTACTTGTTCCTGTTCTGAGTTTCTATGTTGAATGGTTTCAGGAATGTAGGTAAAGTGAAGTATGTCCCTGTCTTTTATTATGGATTTTCCT
>JARRMG010000119.1:0-4840 GCA_037386265.1 Nitrosopumilaceae archaeon | reverse complement strand
CAAAAAGGTCCTGGAATTCGAAAGTAGCAAAAAAGCGATCAAACTTATACTTAGTATATAATGACCAATTTAATTTTTCATTTTTTCTTGGAATTGGAATTTTTATTTCATATGTTGAGAGTAGTTTTGATAGTAACTCTGCATTTTTTGTTCTAATTTTTATAAAGTGGGGAAGTTTTTTAATTTGAATTTTTGCAATTGCTGCACTAATCTCAGGTAATCTAAGATTTAATCCAAATATTTTTGAATCATATCCTTTTACCATACCATGATTACGAATCATTTGTAGCTTTTCAAATAATTTTTTGTTGTTAGTTACTATTACTCCACCCTCACCTGATGTCATAACTTTTCCGGGGTAAAGACTGTAACATCCAAGGTCAAAGAATGTTCCTGAATGTTTTCCTTTATAGGTTGAACCAAGAGACTGAGCTGCATCCTCTACTACAGGAATATTCTGTTTGCTTGCAATTTCTTTAATTTCATCTACTTGTGCTATATGACCATACAGATGAACTGGCATTATGGCTTTGGTTTTTTTGGTAATTATTTGTTTGATGGAATCAGGATCTATTGTATAATTTGAACTTAAAATATCTGCAAACACTGGCTTTGCACCAGTAGAAGCAATTGCATTTGCAGAAGCTACAAATGTAAAAGAGGGTACAATTACTTCATCTCCTTTCTTCAAATCTAAAGAATAAAGAGCGGCTTGAAGTGCTGCTGTACCTGAATTAACAGCAATTGCATACTTTGATTTTACAAATTGGCAAGTTAATTTTTCAAAATCTTGCACATTTTTTCCACCATCTTTTGCCGCTGAGGTTAGAGAACCTGTCTTGAGAACTGATAATACAGCTGAAATCTCTTTTTGGTCTAAAATAGGGGTATTGATCGGAATATTCATGATTTATGATAACTAATCTAATGGTTGCATATACATGAATTTTTATATTTCGAAAAATTTGCAAATCGCATAATGAAATCTCGCCATCTGCAAGAATCTGATAAAGGGTACAAAGTTTTTTTGTATATTTTTTATGTTTGTGCTTTCATAATGGCATCTTCTCTTGTTTATGGTGTTTATGTAACAATGATTGAATGGTTGGAAAATGGAACTTATGTTATGGGTGAAGCTATTCATAATACAGTAATTCCTTTTGAGAATTTTGCACGGGTTTCTACTTGGATTTTCTTTTCTACAATTATTGGATGGTATTGTGTTTCAAGGATTGGTTGGAAAAAAACCGCTGGAAATAAAATTGTGGGAATAAAAATGGCATTACTTCAATTGATGTTATTAGGATTTGCAATTATTACTTTGTATGAAGTGTTGTATAATTTTACAGTACTAAATGCGAAAATTACTGCAGGGGTTATTGAGGGCGTAGTTCCAGATATTGATATGCTTTCAGTTGCATATCCTGATCCAGATAGACCTTGGAATCTAGTTTTTGCTACAAAAATATTCCTTAGTGCCTTTATAATTAGTGCACATGCATTTTATCTGAGTACTAAACCCAGAAAAAGTTTGGAATCAGAATCTTAATTTAAAAAAGGTTAAACCATCATTTTGTTATTAAATAATAGCCAAAATGGGATTATTCGGGTCAAGTAAAAATGAAACAAAATGTAAGAAATGTGGAACAGTGTTGCCTGATTCAGAGAAATTAAAAAAACATCAAGAAAAAGCTCATAACAAGAAAAAAGAAAAATGTCGAGTCTGTGGTGCAGAGTTTGATTATTCAGGAGAAAATTTCAGAATCTTTATAGGTTTACACATCAGAAGTTGTTTTGATTTGGACATTACTGAAAAAGTTGATCTAGTAGAGAGGCCACCTACAGAAGAAGTAGTTACTCATGATGAATTAATGGAGTTATTCAAGACAAATTCTTCACCAAAGCACTACATTGGGCTTGAAATATCTGGGTTTTTACATTTAGGAAGTCTAATCAGTACTGGTTTTAAAATCAATGATTTTGCAAAAGCTGGTGTTAATTGTACAATCTTTCTTGCTGATTGGCATACAATGATTAACGATAAGCTTGGTGGCGACTGGGATACCATAACAAATGTTTCAAAATATTATGCAGATGCTTTCAAACTTGTTTGTCCTCAAGCAAAAATTGTTCTGGGTTCTGACCTATATGATTCAAGGAAAGAATACTGGAAAGAATTTATGAAATTTACAAAACACATGTCTCTGAAAAGAACAATGAGAACGCTTACCATAATGGGTAGATCAGAAGATGAGTCAAAATTAGACCTTGCAAAATTACTATATCCTCCAATGCAAGCTGTGGATATTCATTCTTTGGATTTAGATATAGTTCATGCAGGTATGGATCAAAGAAAAATTCACATGCTTGTAAGAGAAATTTTTCCAAAAATGAATTGGAAGGTTCCAGTAGCTGTTCATCACAAATTATTGCCAGGATTATCAAAACCAGCAGAAACAGATGATTTACAAATCTTAGGAAAAATGAGCAAATCTGATCCAAATTCAGGAATATTTATTCACAATACAGATGAAGAAATTAAAAATAAAATAAAAAAAGCCTGGTGTGAAGAAGGAAACATCCAAAACAATCCATTATTAGAAATCTCAAAGAATATCATCTTACATGAGTTTAAGGAGATGAAAGTGGAAAGGCCAGAAAAATTTGGCGGAAACGTTGAGTATACTGATTACAGTAACTTAGAATCAGACTTTGTAAATAGGAAATTACATCCAACAGATCTAAAACAAACCGTTGGAAATTATTTGGTAAAAATCGTAGCGCCTATTAGAGATAACTTGAATCTTAGTGATCAGTGATTTGAGGCAATAAAGAAAAGCTACTAGACTTTAAGATTAGGATTGGTTTGTTCTTCTAAATTATATTTTGATTTATAGCCTCTAGGGTTTATCATCAAATCTTTGTAATTATATGTTGAAGAATTACCAACAATCACAGTACTAATCATGCCTAATTTGTCTGAGTGATTTGGTAAATCCTCCAAGTTAGTCATAACCACAGATTGTGAATTTCTAAATGCTCCTTTGATTATTGCAACAGGGGTTGTAGGTTTTCTGTATTTTAGTAACATCTTTCGTGTATCCTGTAGTTGGTGTATTCGTTTTTTACTTGCAGGATTGTAAATTACTATAACAAAATCACCTTGCGCTGCGGCCTCAACTCTTTTTTGGATTATTTCCCAGGGAACCAATAAATCACTCATGCTGACAACTGCAAAATCAGTCATTAATGGGGAACCAATTATAGATGCACATGAGTTCAACGCAGATACTCCTGGTACGATTTCAACTTGTAACTCATCTTTAGGATTCCAACCTGACTCTGCTAAGGTTTCATAAATCAATCCAGCCATACCATAAATTCCCGGATCCCCGCTTGATACTAGAGATACTATTTTGCCAGACTTTGCTAAATCAATACATTGGTGTGCACGCTCTACTTCCTGAGTCATAGCATATCGATGGATTTCTTTTCCTTCAATTAAATCTGAAACCAAATTAACATAAGTTTCATAGCCAACTATAGTATCACTCTCAGCAATTGCTTCTTTTGCTCGAAAGGTCATATGATCATGGTGTCCAGGACCAACACCAACAATGTAGAGTTTACCAGTCAATTTTACAATAAAACCTTTCTCAAGTAATTTATCCCTTTACTGAAATCATTTTTTTATTGGAATGGATCGATGAAAGGGCAATTGACTAGATGATCACTGTTCATTGGGCGTGCAATGCTTACTGTTAATAGATCATCTTCGCTAAAGGAATCTATATCAAATCTTGTTTCAAGAATTTTTGCACTTTTTGGATCATTCCATTCAACATTATAGATTCTCCAAATTGGACTATAATTTTCATCACCTGGAGCAGCAGCAGCTATTCCAGGCTGGAATCCCATTGGTCCAGAGCCATTTATTCCATTTTTAAATTGGAATAAATCCACTGCGGCCGAATTTGCAATTAATTCTGATGAGGTTGGAGAATATGTTACACCCATCATTTGGGCAGGGGCGCTAGGTGTAGCATCTGTTACAATGTAGTAAATAGTCCGACCATCAGGCCCCCATCCTCTATGCGCGATAAAAGTTACAGTCATTTCCTCTTCATCAATCTCTACAATTTGACCTCCTGTATATGACGAATTATCAGTAATTTCTGGATCTTCTCTAATTACCATTTGGCCTTCTGGCCAGATAATCTGCGGAGTATTAATTACAATACCAGTTTCGTTAAATTCAACTCTTCCACCCTCATATGCTTCTAAAATTTCTTCAGAAGTTTCAAAAATAATTTTATTTTGTCCTTTTTTCCACGTCACCTCCACAACCGAACTTAAGGCACTATATTCGGATTCTTGTGCAGGAGTGCTTGAAAATACTTCATCTTGATATCCATAAATCCCTCCACCGGTAACTCCATTTCTAAATACAAAAATTTGTTGTAGGGAACTTTCCGGAGCATTAGAGATAGGAGGAGCTAATTCAACTTTCCAATCTTGCTTTTCAGTAATTACTTCTGCAAATTCTTTGTCACTTGCATCTGTAATAATATAGAAAACAGAACTGGAGTTAAAAATTCCTTTGTGCATTGGAATTGTTGCAGGTACATTAGTTTTTGATAGTGAAAATGATGGTTCTTGTTTTTCATATTCAATTTTTTGCAGTAGGACTTCAGTTGGCTGGCCTCTAATCCAACCATCAACACTTACTGTTGCTGTAAACTGAGAATTTGGAGAATGAAGAGCCAAGGCAGCTCCTGTAAATTCAAAAGAATTAGATTTTCCTTTTTCAATTAATGATAGACCATAGATTTTGTCTCCA
>JARRMG010000118.1:0-7510 GCA_037386265.1 Nitrosopumilaceae archaeon | reverse complement strand
CTGGTGCGAAAGGAGAGACTCGAACTCTCACGGGTTGCCCCACTGGATCCTAAATCCAGCGCGTCTACCAATTCCGCCACTTTCGCATGTTCATCTTGAATGACCGGCATTCTGCAACGCAACACATTATAGAGACCACCCTAATCAATGTAACCTTTGTCCTGGGCGATATAAATACGGGATATAGGTATTAAATGGACAAACTCAAAGGATGGAATGAACCGCAAATAGACCCTGGGTTAAAAACACTCTTCCCCAAATTCCTTGCAAATGCGCCGACAGTCACGCCTGCCAGTGACGGGGTTGATAATACAATGTTCACCCCATTGTTTACAGATGGTCATGCATTTCTTGTCCTCCTCATCAGCCTGCTGGTTTCCGGCATTGCTCTCATCGCGCTGATCCCTTGCCTCGGCATATAGCATAGCGGGAAACGGGTCTGGTCCCACAAGGAGCGACTCCCTAGCCTGGACGGAGGGCAGGAAGAAAATACAGAAGATGATAATTACAAGCTTATGCATGGAGAATTTCTATTAACAGTGGCCGGGTTATCTAGTTAGACCCGGATACCAGGCAATGTTCAGCCCCATGGACAGTTTCGCCGAATATTCTGCATATTTCCAGCAAGCTTTTAGCCGCTGATAACTTGGCTTGAAATGGGGGAAAAAATAGTGGGCCGTGTAGGGTCGAACCTACGACTCTGGGATTAAGAATATTTTCCTTACAAATTAAATTAACGGATAACGTCATATTTTGAAACAGAAGCGAAAATTGATTTAAAAAATATATGATGGAGCTTGTCGCAGTGCAGCACAAATTCTCCCTTGTGCTATACAATTATGAGGGTCTGGAATAATATATGGGTGTCTCGCCTTTGGAGCTAGGACAAAAATTTGAAGGACCAAATGGCCGGACTGCAGGATGTAAAGTACATGGAAGTATGGAATAAATTACCGGGATTGATAATTTGGAATACGCAGTGACCTTTCTTACCAGTAAATAAAAATTTTCGAGCCTACCGAGCACAGTAGTTTCGTATCAATGCGTAAGGGTCGCAAACCAGGGAAGTACATATAAAATTATTATATCGAAAACAGGAGTGATCTATATGCACACGTGCACGATAAAGACTAAGATTTTTCTTCTAGGTTTAATTTCTCTACTTGGCATGATACTACCGGCCCAACAGGCAATGGCAGAAGGGGATAAACATCAAATCAGCCGTGACCAAATGGCTATTACAGCAGCAAGGGGTACATATGCCTTTTCCTCTGGAAATTTAGATGAACCTGCGATGATTTTTACACCAGACTTTGTTCGCCACGAACAACAATATCTTACTCCTGAAGCAACCCTTGAAAGTATAAGTAAATTGATTGAATATCAACTTGACCGTTTTCGGCAAACATTGTAAATACTTGTTCTTCAGATGAATCAAGTTCCTGAAACGCCGAAAGAGGTTGCAATAATCCTCCTTTAGTACCAACATCAGTGTTAGCACCAGGATCCGGAATTGGAATTGTAGATATGGTCCATCCATCACATATATTATCAGGATTTCCGTGTGCTACTAAACATGGATGTGGATCATCATTATTATCATAAGTAGTAATATAATCAAAGGTATGATGTATGCTTTCATCGCTTTTGGTTGTATCCCAAAATACAGTTAATGTATGAATGCTTTCGTCTCCTGGGAGATTAGAAATATCAACTCGGGTAGGGATGGATTCACCTTCAGTATAAGAGATATAATTTGATATTTGACCATCATCCCACTCTGTTGCAGTATCACAAGGGGAAGACCCTAGATTGTTAAGACAAGCCCCAAAATCACCAACGATGCCAGGGGCGGCATATGCAAATAAACTAGATCCAAAAACTAGAGTTGTTGAAATTACAAAAATTGCAAATGCTAATTTTATTTTATGATTTTCCATTATGTATTTTCAAAATACATCCGTTTTCTAATAAAGGCAATTTTTTGTCATACGGGTTTTGTACACAAATTTTTTAATTTGACGACTAGAATTTTTGTGTTAAAAATAATTATTACACATTTTGAGATTTTTAGATCTTAATTGATTAAGAGTTTTTCATTATTAACAAATGAAACGAGCAACCATTTTAATTACCGATAACATGTGATTAACTTATGAGTCAACATCCAAACGAAACTGAAGTTTTTAACAAAAAGTGTGATTTGTTATTAAAGGAAGATATGGTACGTTTTGTGGGAGTAATTAATTACATGGGCAGGCAAATAGCTGGAGGATATAAAAAATCAGTTACTCCTCTTGTAGATGAAGAAGACCACAAGATTAGTTTGGAACACGCCTTGGAGATCATGATCACTAAAGACTTGGATGATTCACTGGGTTCAATAGACAGTATTGTCACCAGAAGAAGAAAAGTCACAATGATTACTATTCCATTGGAGAAATTCTCACTACTTATATCAGCAGAAAAAAATGCCAATTCTGAAAAAATAATCAAAAAAGCATCCAAATTGTTTAATTTTTAATTATATTCCAGAAGATAAAATATAACCAATTTATCTAACAGCCCGATCAATTCAGAGAGAGACTTGTTTTTCAATTTAATAAGCAGGTAAAATACAAATCAGAAAGTGCATCAAACAGAAGCAAGACGAATACTAAAAGATGCTCCAATAATGTGGAGGCGAATAAATTCCATTGGAATAATTCTGGACTGCAATTCAACTTATGCTGCAAAACTAGGATATGTAAAATCAGAAATCCTAGGTAGGTCCATTTTTGATCATGTATCTAAAGAATCATGGGCAGAAATGAACCAGTCTCTGCAAAAATGGTTTGAGACAGGGGAGGTATCCCACAGAAAAATCAGCTTTAAAAAACAAGATGGCACTACATTTCCAGCACTACTACATGCCGCTAGTCTATATGATGAAAAAAATAATTTGATAGGAAGCAATACTGTAATTTTTGATTTGACAGAAATGGATGATGATAGGATAAAAAAATTAGATTAAGAATTTTTTTCTTTTATTGACTTTTGAAGTTCTTGAATTGCAATTTGAACTTCAGTAACAGCGGCCCCATCTTCAAGTGTACTGACATCTCCAATCACATCTCCATTTGCAATTGCTTTAAGTAAACGACGCATTATTTTTCCGCTTCGAGTTTTAGGCAATTTAGAAACAAAATAGATTTTCTGAGGAGTTGCAATTGGCCCTATGTCATTCCGGATTTTTTCATAAATTTCTTTTTCCAATATAGAAGATGCTTTGTTACAATCTTCTTTAAGCACCGCAAAGGCAATTATCACCTCGCCTTTTATCTCGTCAGGAATACCGCAAACAGCTGATTCTGCTATATCTTCATGAGATACAATACAGCTTTCAAGTTCTGCGGTACCAATCCTATGTCCTGCTACTTTTAGAACATCATCGGCACGACCCAAAAGCCAGAGATAACCATCTTCATCTATTTTGGCAAAGTCTCCTGAATAGTAAGATGATTCAAATTTTGACCAATAGGCAGACCGGTATTTCTCATCATCGCCCCATAAAGTTAAGAGCATTCCAGGCCAAGGATTTTTTATTATCAGAGATCCCTTGGTGTTTGAAGAAACCTCATGTCCTTTTTCATCTACTACCGATATTGCCACACCCGGAATGGGTTTAGTTCCTGATCCGGGTTTAAGAGGAATCGTTTCAATACCTGGAAGTGGAGAAATCATCATTCCCCCAGTCTCTGTCTGCCACCATGTATCAATAATAGGGCATTTTTCCTTGCCGATAGTTTTGAAGTACCATTTCCACACCTCAGGGTTTATTGGCTCACCAACGGTTCCAAGTAATCGAAGACTGGAGAGATCAAAAGAGTTTGGAAGAGTATCGCCAAATTTCATAAACATTCTCAGTGCAGTGGGAGTTGTGTAAAAAATCGTGATTTTGTATTTTTGAATCAAATCCCACATCCTTGAGGGATTTGGATAATCTGGTGCACCTTCATAAATAATTTCAGTAGCACCATGTAACAGAGGGCCATAAACAACATAGCTGTGTCCTGTTACCCATCCAATATCTGCAGTGCAAAAAAAGACATCAGAGTCCTTTATGTCAAATGCCCAACCAAAAGTTGAATTAATGTGGGTAAGATATCCCCCAGTGCCATGTAAAACTCCTTTTGGTTTTCCAGTAGTTCCGGAAGTATAGAGAATGAAAAGAGGGTGTGTGCTTTCAAGTTTTTCTGCAGGACATTGGCTTGATGCATTTTGCATTAGATCATCCCAAAGCTTGTCTTTTGTGTTTAGGTGAATTTTTTCTTTGGTTCTTTCAAGAACAATTACATTTTTTACAAAATCAAAATTTTTTATTGCTTCATCAACTATTGGTTTTAGCTTAACTGTTTTTCCTCGTCTATATCCCCCATCAGAAGTAATTACGATTTTTGATTTAGAATCATCAATTCTTTCCCGTAATGATGATGCACTAAATCCAGAAAAGACAACTGTATGAGTAGCTCCAATTCTTGAGCAAGCCAACATGGAAATTGGAAGTTCAGGGACCATTGGAAGATAGATTGTTACTCTATCTCCTTTTTCAACACCAAGAGATTTTAAAACATTAGCAAATTTTTGAACTTCAATCCACAAATCACAATAAGTAAGAATTTTTGACTCTCCTGATTCTGCCTCCCAAATTATTGCTGGTTTTTCTTTTCTATCCTTTTGATGGACATCCAGTGCATTGTATGATGCATTAATCTTACCTCCTTCAAACCATTTTGCAAAAGGAGGATCCCAATTGAGAGTTTGAATCCAGGGTTCAAACCAGGATAATCTCTTTGCCTGATCATCCCAAAAATTTACAAAATCCGATTCTGATCGCTTCCTTATCTCCGGATAATTATTTCCAAGTCCAATTTGAAAAGTCTCGGACATTATCATACCAAGTGCAATTGATGTTTCTAAATGTTAGTTCCATTTATCCAAAAATAGGAAAATTAGTTAAATTGGATCAGATTAATTCTATTTATGGTAAAAAGTATTAGCTGTGCAGATTCAGGAGCAGACTGCAGTTGGTCTACAACTGCTGAAACTGAGGAAGAATTAATGAACAAGGTTGAAGCACATGCCAAAGCGGAGGCACCGAAATATGTTAACTAGTTTATGTGAGCTTTGCTTCCAGCTAACACCGTGAGATGTCTCTGACTCAATAATTGCACAAGGTAAAAAGAATATTAAAAAACCAAGGACAAACAAGAGCCACTGTTAACTAAACTCTTTTTGTTCTGAGTAGCCTCAATTAAGAAAATTAGTCTTATTTGATATCCTTTTTTCTTATGATCGCCACAAATTTTGACCATTGGAATTTATCCCGCACGTAGAGAATCCAAAAATATGCTAAATGAAGAAAACGAGGTAAAAATTGCAGAAATTTTCTTAAGGACCTTTGATGAAAAAAGCCCCCTTGATTACGACATTTTAGATTCTATGTTCAAAGAAGCAAAAATCATTGCAGACTTTACAGAGAAATAAATTCTAAAGTTAATTGAATTAATTAAAGAGGAATAGACTTTGATTTTGACCAAAGTAGGTCAAACAATAATTTCTTAGAATAAATCATCGCCTCAGAGTTTGTCCACATTGCAGTAATGTTTTCTTTTCCTGATTCAGAATTTTTCATAAAAAATAATACCTCTTCATTATCTTTTATCACAAAACAAACATTTCCTTTTGCAGTAGAAGGAACCTTTTTGACATTTGTTCTATCAATTTCATCAAAAACATAAAGAGTTCTATCCGAAGAGTTTGTCAAGATTTGCAGATCAAGATCTGATTTATCAAGAGGCTCCAAAAAGTTTGCATGGTAGAATTTTAGAAAGTCTTTTTCTCCACCAATAATTTGAAAGTCTTTTTTGGTGTTGATTATCATATCGTTAATTTTTCCATAAATTTGATTCTCTCCTTGAAGCATTTGGAATTTATCGTCTTTTGCAGCTTCAGGCTCGTTGTGGAATGTAGGAATAGATTCCCATATTTTTGTTAACTCTTCCTCCTGATGTTCAAGTTTTTTTACGCGTTCTTTTTCTGTATTTAACATGGATTTTATTGCATTAGATAATGGCAATGCAGCAAATTTGATTGGATGCTGGAATGTAGCAGACACCACTCCCTTGTTTTGAAGGGTAGTTAGGAGGTGATATGTTTCAGTACGAGGGAGTTTTAATGCCCGGCATACTTCAGGTGCGGTTTTAGAACCATACTTTCCTAAAAATATGTAGACCTTACACTGATTAGCAGTTAAACCAAATTTAGAAAATTGAGATTGTAGTTGGTCGATGGATTGTTTGTGTTCATACGAACTTGAATCCGGGTCGTTTTCAAATATTGTTACTTGTGTTGTTTCAGTCATTTTTTCTCTGAGGATACCTGATTTCAAGGTCGCTTTGTAAGGTAATGGTACCGCCGACGCTGAAGGTTATCTGGAAGAAAGCTTCGGCCTCTCGTCGTCCCGGGAAGAAATCAGGGAGAAAACTATTGGAGAGCCCGTCGGCGGCAACGCAGAACCCATTGCGAACCCGAAAACGGGTCGAAGTTTGCCCGGGCAAGCCAATCGTTGTCATCAGGTTTGTCTGTAGATGTTTCTGGTGTCACCTGTTGGGGTGGTTCTGGAATAGTTGTTGCAGCTTCAATTTCCACTGGAGCTTCTGGTATTGGTGGTAATGCCTCTTCTTCACTTGGTGGGTTAAAAGTAGAGGTGATTGGCTCATGTACTGGTGCCTCTGGAAGTCTGGTCTGAACGTTTGGTTCTGGTTCAGAATTGTCCAGATATGTTACGGCTGAATCCTGCAAATGTTGTTGTGAAGGGACAACTGCTGCTTCGGCTTCAACACTAAGGTCGGCAATTCTCTTTTGTACATTTGAGATTTCTGCTTTCTCGTGAGTAATATGCTCAATTAGCTGGTTTGAACATGACTTCACGGTCTCAAATGTTCCAACAGATATTTCGTCGCTCTTGTGTTGTAACTTTGCATCAAATACCAACATTTTTGTGGATTTAAGTTGCTCATCTAACTCTGCTAATCTCTGATTTAGTTTATCTTTGATTTGACTTTCTGTCTCTTCTAACGAAATTAGTTTCGACTTGTATTTTTCATGAATGATTTCAGCATCTTCTTTCATGTCATCGTTGTCAGAAACAATATCAATCAAAGCCTTGAGACGTCGTAGAGTAAGTTGCTTTTCACGAATTAGTCTTTGGGAATCTAATCTCCATTTTGGAATGAAAATAACAACATCACCTTGAACTACAAGTTGCTCAAATTGGATTTGTTGTAATCCTTGAGAACCGCAATCCACACCCACTGTTTGGATGCTTCCGTCGATGTCAGTAATTGTTCCAATGACTTTACCCATGAATGTACCGTACATGTCTTTGACGTTTTTACCGATTATCTCGATATCGTCTTGGGGCATGTTTATTTAATCCTTTAAAGTTTCCCTTCTTCTTTTTCTTTTT
>JARRMG010000117.1:0-4038 GCA_037386265.1 Nitrosopumilaceae archaeon | reverse complement strand
CTCATTTGAAAAAACAAAAAATGGTTTTCTAGCAATTTTACCAATCTTTGTTTTTTGGTATTCCTTTTCTGGCAAATTTGCAATGTCCCAAATATGCAATATTCCTGTAATGTTCTCTGAATTCTGAGTATGCACTGGGATTCTTGAAAACCCTTTCTTCTTTATTTGTGAAATAGAATCAGAAAGTAAACTTTCACTGTCAAGTGAGAAGATTGATGTTTTTGGCGTCATTACATCTTTGATGGGTTTATCATCAAATTCAAGTGCGTTACGTACCAACATATGTTCTTCTTGTTCTAAGGCTTTCTCCGATAATCCTAAATCCACCACTTCTTTGATGTCTTCTTCTGTAATGGGTTTGGGATAAGAATGACCGCCAACTAAATTCAAGAAAGATTTTGTAATCTGTTCCAAAATAATCACAAATGGGTACATCGCATATGTGAAACCAAGAAGAAATCTACTAAACCGTAACGCCACCTTTTCTGATTGAATATTTGAATAAGTCTTTGGTAGAATCTCTCCAAAAACTAGGATTACAAAGGTCATAACTCCGATTGCAATTCCTACACCTTGATCTCCTAATAGCTTTATTGCCACATCAGCTGCAAGCACAGAAGAGCCAACATTTACCAACGTATTTCCAAGATTAACACTTGAAGTCATCCTGCTTGGATTGGATTTTAGTTTAAACAAGGAAGATGCACCAGGAACTTTCTTTCGATATAGACGCATTACCCTTGAGCGTCTTATTCCTACTATTGCAATTTCAAGTCCACTAAATAATGAATAAAGGCAGATTAATCCTATGATGGCTATTATTTCAAGCTCGATATACCCCATTGAAAAATGGAGATCTTTCAAAGTTTAATGTATTCCCATGCATAATTTCACCAAATCCGCCAATTTTGCACTATTTGCCTTACCAATCTTTCTAATCTCATTTGGGGGAATTTTAGAACAAAACGCATTTGCTCAAGAAAGTTCAGCTGATTTTCTATATGAGCCTGCCATCGATGCATTAACTGCCTTTGCAACCGGCATTGCAGAAACTGCCCCCAAAATTATTGCAGCAATAATACTTTTGATTATAGGGCTGATTGCAGGGAAAGTGATTGGCAGAGTAGTTGAAAAATCTTCTATTAAACTACTTCAAAAGGTACACAAAGATGAAAATGCAGATAATGATGTAGTTTCTCAAACAACATCTTCTAAAGATTCTTCAAGACTAATTGCTTCAAGTATTAGGTGGTTTGTTTATCTGTTTTTCATCATAGCTGCCATAAATGCTTTAGAATTTGACCAACTTTCTCTTGCATTAACTGATTTGTGGTTATGGGTTCCAAATCTTTTAGCTTTCATTTTGATAGTGGTTATTGGTTTGATAATTGTAAACTTTATTGGAAAATGGGTCAGCCAAGAACTAATCAAAAAAGAATTTGGGGGATCCAAATATGTGGTAACAGGAGTAAAGGTAATCATTTACGCTGTAATATTTGCAATTGCTCTAACACAGCTTGGTATTGGTGAGGAAATAATACCAATCCTTGTAGCAGCGTTTTCTTGGAGTATCGCTGCTGGAATAGGGGCTGCAATTGCAATAGGTTTAGGGTTTACCTTAAAAGACATTATTCCAGGGGCTGTTAATATGGCATCAAAACAACGCTCAATTTTAAAAGTAGGTCAAAAAGTCCAGATTGGGGAAGAAAGAGGAACCGTTACAGCAGTTGAAATGTTGCATGTAATAATGGCAAATGAAAGTAATGAGAGTATTGTTATCCCTACCAAAGAGCTGTCTAACCAGACGATACGAATTTTTGGAGATTACTCTCCTGGACCGGAAAAAGACGGTAAAGAAATTTAGTAATTTTCATCCTTCTCAAAAAATAATTTCTAATTAGGACGCCACAAAAATAACTGCATCTTGAAAAACAAGGCTAATTTTTATTCAAAATCATAGATTTTGTGGCATGTTAGACACTCTTTTTTGTCCTTATATCCGGGCATTTTGACTGACGCAAGATGTTTACAATTTGTTTGAGTTGTGATACCAAAAGTCATCATACACAAACTAATTCCTCTTGTTTCTTGGAATTTGCAGATTGGACAGCACTAACCGTATAGAGAATTTTATCTCCCTCAGGTAATGGATTTGCACATTTTCCACAAAGTGGTCTTATGATTTGAGCATCATAATCTACTTCTCCAAGGACATTTTTGCAGTCAGCACATGAGATTGTTTTTGTGTCATATATGTTCAATTTTATCAGCTCTGAGGTACCATGTACAATACATGAAATTAAACAAATCACAAATTTCGGATAATAGAGCCAAAGACAACCAATTGTTTTTACAGGATATTAAATCAACTATCTCTTTCTTTAATTAGAAAATACACTTCCTTCATCTTATGAGCGCATTAAAACTGGTAAATCAAGAAAAGTTCCTAAACAGCATCTTGAATGTATCAGGAAGCATTCGATATGTGATGATATATGATTTGAAAGGAAATACCATTTTAAAAAGAAAAATGGACCAAGTTACAGATCTTTTGACTGAAAAAGAAAACAAAGTGGCTTTACAACACACCATTGATTCATGGAATTTTCGAAATAGTATTTCAGAGAAGATTGGAAATGCAAATTATACACTTCAGGTGTTTGATAACCTGATTAGAGCCATCTTTCCATTTGGGAACGAAATGCTCCTAATAGTTACCTTGGATAATGAGGGAAGTCCAAATGACATTGTTGACCGCATTCAAAGAATCTTGTCAGGAAACCTAGCAAAATGAGGGATGTCATGGTCAAATCAAAGGAACTTCGCATGGCACTAAAAACGCACGTTTGTCCTATTCACAAGACATCATATGTTCAAGACAAGTGCCCATACTGCCAGCATGGTTTAATGAATGATGATTGGGAATAAACCACCAATCTGATAAAAAACGATTTGAAATGAGATGACCTTACAGCACATGAAGACAAATCATATGGATATTAAATTCATGGAATATGATATTAATTTAGATATTCTAAATCACCAAAAATAAAAAAATCTGAGGTAAAAAATATGGACATTAACAATGAAGAAGGGTATTGGAAAGAAGACACGTTCTCTTGCAAATACTGTGGTGCCAAAATAAAGGAGAATAATGTTTATTGTTCTGAAGATTGCAAAAAACAGGATTCTGTTTGGAACTGGAATGATGATTAATCTTTTTGACTTGAACAAGGGAATTTAATATAATTGAACAAAACACTTCTCTCTATTTTTGTTGGACTGGTTGTAACGAGTTTCAGTTTTGCCTTTGCTGAATCTATTTCTACAGATAAACAAAATTATTTTTTGGGAGAAACAATTGTTATTTCAGGAGCGGTCAACTATTCTGAAGGAAAATTTATTGGATTACAGATTCTAAATCCATCAAAAACTGACATTGTAGTAATTGATCAGTTCTTTCCACAAACTGATGGAACATTTACCAAATCTTACAATGCTAAGGGTGCAAAATGGACTGAAAATGGGAATTATTCAATAAAATTGGTATACGATGAACGGGTTTTTGAAAAATCATTTTTCTTTGAAAAACTTACCCAAACAAGTGATATTCCCGTACCACATCCCATCGAATCCAATCCGACAAACTCATTTTCAGAGGATCCAACGCAGCAGGAAACCTTTCAAGACCCAAAATTGAGAATTGAAGGATTTCCTGATCCGAATAAATCCCCTCTATATTATTTGGAAAGATATTATTCTGAATCCGAATACAAATTTTGGTTTGACTCTACTTTTTCTGAATATTCAATAGAAGAGGTAGTGGCATACACTCCCACAACTATAGAAGGTTTTCCTGACCATGAAAACCCTCCATGGTATTATGTGAACAGGTATCTTGAAGAGGAAAATTACCGTGGTTGGTTTGATTCTCAATTTCCAACCAGGACAATTTATGATGTTTTAGGGTATCCAGAACCATTGTTTGAAAAAATTCCAGGTTGGATAAAAAACAATGCTAAATGGTGGTCAGAGGGA
>JARRMG010000116.1:3174-4755 GCA_037386265.1 Nitrosopumilaceae archaeon | reverse complement strand
GCCAAGTTGTTCCGGTTCCACTGTGTGAATTTTTCTCGGCGGTTGTCCTTGCGGGATTGGCTCAAAATATTTTTCAGCAAGATCTTTTATATCCCGAATCTTCACATCGCCGGCAATTACCACAACACCGTTATTTGGCGCATAGTAAGTATGAAAATAGTTTTCAAGATCCTCCTTGGTCCAGTTCATAATATCTGATTCATAACCGATAACCGGCCACATGTAAGGATGAGCAAAAAATGCAACATCCTGAACCTGATCCCAAAGTTGTTCCAAAGGATTATTTTCCAATCCGGTACTTCTTTCTGATAGGATAACCCCCCTTTCACTTTCAATCATTTTCGGGTCGAAGTTTAGATTGGCAATCCTATCTGCGATTGAAACTTTGAGAAAATACTGCTCAGATGAAATTCAGATTGGAACATAATATGGCAAAAATTGCCACCATTACTAGAATTTGCAAGAATTATGGGCATCTTCCCAGTCTTTAAATCCAGAATAATTCAATTTCTTGTTGGCTCATGCTCGTCCAAGACACATCAAAGCTAAAAGAAGATATCATTCGTCTAAAAAAAGAAAAAGACGTAGTACTTTTGGCTCACAATTATCAGATTCCAGACATTCAAGATATTGCTGATTTTACAGGTGACTCTCTTGGACTCTCAAGACAAGCCGCAAAAGTAGACCAAAAAACAATTCTATTTTGCGGAGTTCATTTTATGGCTGAAACTGCAAAAATTATCAGCCCCCAAAAAAAGGTCTTGATTCCAGATTTAGAAGCTGGCTGTTCGTTATCTGACTCTATCACAATAGATGAATTAAAAAATTGGAAAAAACAACATCCAAATGCAATTTCTGTAGGTTATGTCAACACCACTGCTGAAATAAAATCTGAATTAGATTATTGTTGCACTTCATCTAATGCTGTAAATGTTGTAAATGCCATCCCAAAAGATAAAGAAATTTTGTTTTTACCTGATATGTTCTTGGGTTCATACGTTGCAAAAGTAACAGGGAGAAAAAATATGCATATTTGGGCAGGTGAATGTCATGTTCATGCTGGAATAACTCCTGATGATGTAACTAAAAAATTAGATTCTCTAAAAGACTCTGAATTTGTAATTCACCCAGAATGCAGTTGTACCACTCCAATGCTTTATGATCTTGCATCGGGTAGTTTCAAGAATAGAAACGTCTCTATACTTTCAACTGAAGGGATGTTAAACAAGGTTAAAGATTCTAAAGCCAAAAACTTTGTTGTGGCAACTGAAACTGGAATTCTATATAGGATGAGAAAAGAAAATCCTGAGAAAACATTTGTTCCCGCTTCAGATAAAGCTGAATGCCAACACATGAAAATGAATACAATTGAAAAGGTCTATGACTCTATTGTACAAGACAAACACGAAGTTACAGTTCCTAAAGAAATTGCAGATAAAGCTAGATTGGCAATAGATAGAATGTTGGCAATAAGATAGTAATTTTCATTATTCTCTGAAGATTTTTTACAATAATCTTAACCTCATTAAGGTATTATTTGGGTGGAGGGATTTCACAGTAGATTGGTAGGACTATTTGGTT
>JARRMG010000116.1:0-3154 GCA_037386265.1 Nitrosopumilaceae archaeon | reverse complement strand
TTATTACATGAAGGGGAAATACAGAACAGCGATAACATATTTTGAAAAATCTCTAGAAATAGCAACTCATGATGTTGAGGTGTTAATCCTTGAAGCTAATTCATATTTTCGACTAGGAAATTTTACCAAAGCTATTGGTTGCTGTGAAAAAATAAAAGAGATTGATCCAAAAAATAAAGCAGTTAAAGAGTTATCAGAAAAAATAGAATCGGCTAAAAAGTAATTAAATTTCCAAACTTACATCGATTCCTTTAACAGAATTTGTAATACTTCCTACAGAAATAATGTCAACTCCTGTTTTTGCATACTGGGACATATTTTTAGATGTGATTCCTCCAGATGCCTCAAGTTTTACTTTATTGCGAAGCTTTTCTTTTTTTAGATTCTCAATTGTCTTCTTTATTTGAGATGGTGAAAAATTATCTAACATAATTATTGTGGCACCTTCGTTTGCAGCTAATAGTGCATCACTGTTATTTTCTACTTCGACTTCAAAATTTTTGTATTTCTTTTTGGCATTTTTAATTAAATCAACAATTGAATTACTTGCAGCAATATGATTGTCTTTAATCATTACCATCTCATCTAATCTCATTCTGTGCTTTTCTCCTCCTCCAATTCTAACTGCTTCCTTGTCAAAAAATCTAAGACCTGGTGCCGTTTTTCGGGTTGCATAAAGTTTAGTCTTTTTTGATGAAATTTTGGATACTAGTTCGTTTGTCTGAGTCGCAATACCGCTCATTCTGCTAAGTAAATTCAAAGCAGTTCTTTCACATGTCAGAATTTTATCTGCATTCCCAGAAATTCTCATAATTGTTTGATTGGGTTGTATTTTCTGTCCGTCTTTTTTTACAATTTGCACGCTACATCCCATAATGTTGAAAATTTCCTTTGCAAATTTTGCACCCGCCACGACTGCTTTTTCTCTAGAAATTATTTTGGCAGAAATTTTCTTTTTAGGTAAAAGGGCACTTGTAATGTCTTTCTTGCCAATGTCTTCTGCTAGAAAATTTGTTAGTTCTTTTCTAATGTTAAATGTCAATGTAGTGCTATGATTTGTAATAATTTTAAAGATTTGTAAAACTCTCTATGTTACTTTAATTGCATACTTTCCTTTTGCTTTGATTCCCAATGTTGTTGCAATTTGAGAATTTGTTGGCTCTACTACCAATACTACTCCATTCCAATCCGGAGTCAAATCAGTGGATTTACAATTAGGGCAAACTTTTCCTATTGTGATATACTTGCATTTTCTACAAGCCATTTCTCGGGCCATCTTTAACTTGCCTCAGCTTTTGCTTCTTTGGCAGGCTCTGGTTCTTCTGAACCGCCACCGGCTTTTTTAATTTCTTCTGCAATCCATTCGTCTGCGCCAAGGAATGGTTGTCTGCATGTAATTCCAATTTTACCCATTGTGGCTGCCTTGCCTAATGATACAGCAGTAATTCTAGAACGTAAAGTGGAACCTACTTTCAGAGTTCTTCCACTTTGATTTGCCAAAATCATTCCAGATTTTACATCACTTTTTAGATAGTCATCCATAACTTGGGACAAGTGTAACAATGCATCTGTTGGACCAATTCTAACGAATGCTCCAAAGTCAGTAATGTCTACGATTTCTCCATGGACAATTTCTTGAAGTTTTGGATAAAATGTAAGGGCATCGAATTCTACTTTATGGAAAGTTCCGCCATCTCCGGCAATCATCTTTCCCATTTCTTCTACTTTGGCATCTAAAATCATGATAATGTAACCTAGGTCTACATTAATCATACTCTCGTACTTTTCTTTGAGAATGTTTAATGCGGCTTTTTTTAGAGTCGTTCCAAACAGACTTGGTGGAATCCTAACAACATCGCCTAGCGTAGATATAGAAAACAACTGTGCTGTTTTTCTCAAATTTCAATTTATGAATCTTTGGGTAATTTTGCCCGAATCCTAGAAAGATTTTGTGTAAATTACAAATTTTAAAGGATTTTTTCAGATGTTTGACTTATGTTTAAATAAAGTAAACAGACTTTTTAGCCCATTGGTAGGCATAGATCAAGTTCTTGAAAAACTTAGCACCGTAATTGATCCTGACTTGAAAAAAGACATTGTTTCTATGGGAATGATAAAGGATCTTGAACTAAATGATGGTAACCTGAAATTTACTTTAGAACTTACCACTCCAGCATGTCCATTCAATGTTGAGATTGAAGATGACGTTAGAAAAGTGATTGGAGAGATATCTGAAGTTAAGAACTTTGATCTTAATGTTACTGCCAAAGTTATGGAGGGGCGTTCCCTTGATGAAGACACTGCAATGAATACTGTCAAAAACATTATTGGTGTTGCAAGTGGCAAAGGGGGTGTAGGAAAATCAACTGTTTCTCTAAATTTGGCTTTGGCTTTATCTCAAACTGGGGCCAAAGTAGGATTACTTGATGCTGATATCTATGGTCCAAGCATTCCTCTCATGTTAGGGATGAAGGATGGATTTATGGAAGTTGAAGAAAACAAACTTCAGCCCGCTGATTCAAATGGACTCAAAGTTGTATCTTTTGGCTTTTTTGCAGAGCAAGCTCACCAGGCAGCCATTTATCGAGGACCTATAATTTCTGGAATTTTAAAACAATTTTTAGTTGATACAAACTGGTCTGACCTGGATTATCTAATTGTTGATCTTCCACCGGGTACGGGTGATATTCCATTAACTCTTGCACAAACAATTCCAATTACTGGAATTTTAGTTGTTACCACTCCTCAAGATGTTGCAAGCAATGTTGCAGTAAAGGCAATAGGAATGTTTGAAAAACTAAATGTTCCAATCATTGGAGTAGTAGAAAACATGAGTCATTTTATTTGTCCTAACTGTAAAGACAAGCACTATATCTTTGGAGATGGTGGGGCAAAAAAGATTAGCGAACAATTTAAAATTCCTTTCCTAGGGGAGATCCCCTTAAACTCTGGAATAATGTCTGGCTCTGATTTAGGAAAACCAATTATGATGTCAAATCCGGAATCCCCAAGTGCCATCGCATTTAAAACTGCGGCAAAAAACATTGCAGGACAATGTAGTATAATTGCATCAAGACTCCAAGATGAAATGGCTTCTGAAAATCAAACAGAGGAACCTGCTCCTGAGGCAAGCACTTCAAATTAATTCTGATTC
>JARRMG010000115.1:0-3168 GCA_037386265.1 Nitrosopumilaceae archaeon | reverse complement strand
GGCAATGCAAACATTCCATACGTTTTTGTTTTCATCAGATTGAATCCTGAAAAATTCTATTAAACAATTGCTTGTAATAGCTTAGCTAGTACACTAACAAAATTAAAAAATATTTTTTATTTTTGATACAGTTTAAATTTAAATTTCTATTGATGCTTTTTATCTTGAAATTATTTTTTGGATTGATTGCGAATTCAAATAATCTTCAAAACGACATTCATTAGAACAATGTGTAAGGAAAGCGTCTTCCAGTAGTTTTCCGCAGTTTTGACATTTTTTTCTATCTCTATCACCATATCAGTAAGGGTGTTTTGCGTATTAATCATTCCTAATTGTCTTATTGATTCTTTACAGTTTATGAAACAAACATTTTAGGTAAAAGTTATTTTTTTGAGACGGTAATGTTTTCAATAAGTTAATTTGATTTTTGTTCTTCTGGTTCGTTTGCCTTATCGCGTACACTTTTGAATACGCAGAATTTTGCTAGAGTCTTTCGAATGTTCATGATAATAATCCCACATCATGGTATTTAATCCTGACAAAACATTGTTAGCTTGAGGTTTTGAATATTTTTGGGAGAGTTTCCTATCTTTCAATAAATTTCCGTCGATATAAGGCACTTTTAGGTTTTGATCGAAGGCGGGTTCCACAACATGGACAATGCGTTCCATTCCATTTCATGAATGATTCGCATTCAGAACACCTCTTATAGCCTAGCTGATACATTCCACTATTTTTTGGATTGGTTTTTGTCTCTTTGTACTCTGAACAAAATCCTTTACAGGCCAAATTGATTCTAAATATTGTCTTGCTTTGGAAATAATAACTCCCTGTTTGTAACAATTCTAACGTTTCAGCATCTTTTTTAATCAGTGTAAATTTTCCACAAAAATTGTCACGCCATAAAGAAATGTTTACGCACCGCCAATCTGCATTTTTAAAGTTAGTTTCCATATTTTGAATCCAAATTTAATTACGGTGTCATATTGCGAGTTGACAATAGAACAGTCTTAATTACTATGTTGCTGGATAAAATTTGAAATTCGGTCAACTTCCTCTTGCCCCACATTATGGTTGTAAGACCTGAATTTCATTTTTATTCTCAAGCAATTCCCTTGACCTGCTTGCAGATCAAGAACTTTTTGTTACTAGTTTTGAATTAATTTCTTTTTTTAATTAGCAGTGTATTTTGAACTTCGCTAATAATGGTGAGAAACTTTTGTTTGGCCTCGTATTCATCCTCTTCAGAAATTACAATTTCCGTTGGGGTTAACATTACGTCCTTTATTACCAGGGGTAAACTAAGGCCAAGTAGTTCGCTTAGAATACGGAAAAGATTTTCAAATTTTGCATCATCTCGATATTTGTAGAAAGTTTTTTTGTCTTTGATTGTGGATTTTGGGTTTATTGGAATTACGATACTCTGTGAGGTGATCTCTGAAATGAATTTTTCAGTTTGTTCTTCTTCTTCAACCTCAAAGAGTTTTTTCTGCTCTTCTAGTTCTTTTTTTGCATTTTCTAAATTGGAGACATTGTCTTCATAAGATTCCCCAATCATTTTTGCAAAGGAGGACTCTGTCGAACGGTGTAACGGTATCTCATGTAATCTCATATTGATATCTGAGAGACGTGAATCTAATGCCTTGATTTTCTCTCTATTTTCTAAAATCTTTATGGCCAGCGTCTCTAAAAAGAAAAAATCTACCATGGCAGTTCAATCCTAGCTAAACTGATGAACTACGTCCATCAGGCCTTTTTTAAATTCCTCAGTGGTCAAACCCCACTTGCCATACTCGTCTTTGTAGGCAGTCCACGACTCTTCGGCCTCGGAGGCAATTTCAAGAATCTTGGGTCCAATTGCCTTTGTATTGACCAGGATGGTTACATTTGCAGGCTCGCCCTCCATTATTGGGATTTTCACAAAAATCATCCTAGAATCTTGGATGTTGAATTTGTCTTTTACGACTCGTTTTAGAGCTTCTCTTTCTTTGAGGTCAAACTCTCCTTTTACTTTGACTAAAAAGCAGCAAGAGTCTTTTTCTCCACCATGACTTCTAATATCATTTTCATCAATATCAAATAGCAATCCATCTTCTTTTTTGCCAACCTTTTCCATAATTCCATCCATTGTGTTATTTTTGCCACCTAGCAATTCTTTCCCCCACTGGGTTTCTTCTGGAAGAACTGGAATGACCCAAGGGATTGCAAACTTTGGTCGTTTTGTTGTTAACCATGTTCTATAGTTTGACATGTCCCACTCCGTCTCCCGTGCAAAAGATGCAATGAACATGGAAATGGAATTGGCTGCAATCAAGTTCATTCCTTTGTATTCCTTCCATCCAACTTCATGTTCTTTTGGCAAATCATCGATAATTGAAGGAATTTTTTGAATCTTTTTTTCGTGGTGGTGAGATAATTCTCTTAATATTTTATTTGAAAATAAAATGGAGCAGTCGCTATATTTTACTTGGTATTCAAGGTTCATTACAATATTAATTGTAGCAGATTCAAGAATTACTGGATCCCAACCAAATTGAGGCAATAGACCAAAAGTTGCAACTGTGGTAGGATCTTTGGAATCCTTTTTAACAAATTCAATAAATGAACTTGCAAAAGAGCTTCCTGTACCTCCTCCCATAGCAAACGGAACGGTAAATCCTCTTACTGGTTCTGGTGATAAAGAATTGATTTGTTTTTGAATGTCCAGCTTGGTTTTCATTTCCTCCCTAAATCTAGATCTGCCTTCTGCCCAATTTCTAGCAGCTCCTCCTGCACCATGAATAACATGTTTTTCTCTCAAAGCAAAAAGATCTGGATATGATTGAAGGATTAGGTTTGCAGCTCTTGGATCTAAATCTACAAGTAGAGCTCTAGGAATAAGTGGAATTTCTCCTGATCCATAAGTAGGAGGAAATCGCAAAATGGTACTTCCATATCGTTTCAAAACTTTGGATTCATCTTTTGTAGTTTTTAATGTAGGTTTTAATGGATCTGCACCAACATCAAGTAATAATCTTCGATAAGTCTCTGCTCCCAATCCAATACCGCAATGGCCAAAACAGACCATAATTACTGGAGCAGGTGGTAAGGGTGCGGAAAGGTTTGACAAATCTCAATCTAGTTTGAGGTTTTGAATTCTTAAGGATTCCTATCATTTGCTAAAGTTAG
>JARRMG010000114.1:0-3193 GCA_037386265.1 Nitrosopumilaceae archaeon | reverse complement strand
TAATTATTTTAAAGAATATATCGATTAATTGAATTTACTCATCGAATATTGACAAACTAATATATATTTGCAGAGTATATTTTTAAAAGGATTGAAAAATTTTTAGGATTTTTTTGACTGGAACTTGGGTAACATGTTTTTTTGAGGTAAGTTTAATCAGTGTGGAAATTCGCAAGAAGATAATTGATCAAAAGCGCCAAATCAAAAAAATTCATCAAAGATATAGTCATTATTGGAATTGGGGTTCTTGTAATCTGGATGGGTTTATGGGCTGCCTTTGGAACTGCAAATCCATTTTATGTTGTGGCAAGTGGAAGCATGATTCCAAAATTGCAAATTAACGACATGCTTGTGATTCAAGGAAATGTTCCATTTGATGAAATTAAAATTGGCGATATTATAGTATTTGATAGGCCTTCTGGGCATGACAGAGTAATAGTTCACCGAGTTGTATCAATTTCAGATGGTGAACCTAGAATCATAACCACAAAAGGCGACAATAACATTGCCTCAATACCTGGAACTGATTACCCAATTACAGGAGATGAATACCTTGGCAAAGTAGAGTATGTTGTCCCTCAGATTGGTTATGTGACACAAGTTTTGAAGCCACCTGTTAACTATATTCTCATTGTTATTGTAATTGCAGGTATGATTATCAGAGAACGCTACAAACGAAAAAAGGATTAAAAAAATAAAATATGATTTATTTTTTAATAAAAGACTCCTTTGTATTCTAAAAATTTAAGATTTTGCCCAGCCTCTTTGGATTAATTTGTCTACGGAGGTATTTTTAACACAAGCTGGGGAGTTGTCCGAATCTTTGAAAATCAAAATCAAATCACCATTACATGAAATTTCATTTATGGGGATGCTGTTTTTTAATTGATGTTTTGGAGGGGGAACCTTACCAGGCATTGAATCATCTAAAACTGGGTTTAACAGGGTGAACGAATTCAAAGAATTTTTCAAAATGTTGCTAGTTTCATTTATGATTTCCATCCTGCTTTCCCCAATAACAGTCCATCTATCTTCCCCATCTGGAATTTGTAAATTGTAAACCAAAACAGTAGAGTTTCTCCCCTCCTCAATTCGAATATAGGATTCCTCTAAGATGAAAGACTCCCTTCCAGAAATCGATATTGTATTTTGATTAACCATTGAATAATCCATACATGCAAATCCATTTTCTAATAACGACAATGAAGCACACCAATCTTGGGCAGCTTGATTATGAGTTTCTAAATATTGGGCCGAATCAAAAGTTGTTTCTTTTAGGTCTCCTTCCCATTTGTTTACGTAAATTCCCTGAGACCAGCCTTCAGTAGGAGGAACAAATGAAACAATGTCAACCCACTTATTTGTCTGTGGAATTTCGTCATCTAAAATCCAATCAACAGGGTATTGTAGTGTAAAGCCATATTCTTGATTTTCATAAATATTAGATTCAGAATATGCCACTGGGATTAGTAAGAGAAAAAGACACGAACCAAAAATTAAGGTGGTCTGTATTATCATCAATTATAATATTTTTTAGATACTAATAAAGAAAAAAATCCAGCCTTCATGAAATTAAATTTTGGGACTTGAAAAGAAACTTACTAAATTATTCCTTGATTTACTAAATGTTCTAATCCTGTCACAAATTCCGCATCAGAAACCAAACCATCTGCCCACCATCCTGCGGTATTTTTAACCCAATGAGGAGTCTGTATATCAGATGTAGACTGAGAAATCTCTCTATTTGTTATTACTATAAGGTCTTGGTCAATTAGGAATTTTATTCCAGATGCAAACTCACTGTCATTTAGTTGGCCAGTAGCCCACCATTTTGCATTTGATTTTAACCAACTTGGGATCTGTTTTTCATCAAGAGAGGTTTTTGATAATTTGTCTGATTGATGGGTTTGGGAATAATCTACTCCTTCTTTATCATAACCAGCTTTGTTACCTTTGAATGGACATGACTTGCCGTCCTCAGAGTCTGCAAATGCACTTGCTTGCAATCCAACTACAAGTACTAGTGATAGTGCAAACGTTGCCATTAATGTCCAAACATTCATCTCAGTATAATACGTTGTTTTAATTTTTAAAGTTTTTACAATTTTTTAGATAGGAAACCTAATGAATCAGACAATTTCCAAAAATTAAATAAAAATCAATTTTTAAGTTCATAATTTACATCCAATAAATACAAGAGATAAATCCTATCTTTCAAAGATAGTATATTGAATAAAAGACTAGGCATTGGAATAGGACTATTCCTTGGACTTATTGCGATTGTTATTCTAGTTTCAGATTTTTCTGATGATACTCTAACCGTTGATTCAGACCTAAAACCAACAGGTGCAAAAATTCATGAGGTGCCAGATGATCTTGAAATTGTTGCAATTAGCGGAAAGATAAAACCTTACGTTGCACCATCTGGTGCTCCTCCAAGTGAATTAGAACCTGAATTTGTGTTGGTAACTGACAAAGATTATCCAAAATTGCAAGGAGTAATTCAAGTGGAATTATACAATTTACAGTTCTTGCCAGAAAATACTGAACATGTACAGGTAACTGGATACTATAATCCAAAAAATCCTGACTGGTATTATCCAGAGCAAACCCAGAGAACTCAACAAGTAATTTTTGTAGAGGAAATAGTTGAACTTGAGCCAATTGATCTAGGAAATGAGTATACCACTCAAGAGCTTCGAGACAGATATGACCTGATTCAAAGTGAGTTTCAATCTCAAAAAGACCACTACTTGGAGCATGAAATCTCAGAGGACCAATACCTAAGCAACCTTGACGACCTAATCCAAGAGGAATTAAAATTATATCAAGACGTCAAAGACCACACATTTGGGAGAGACGAAATGACCGAGTATAATTTTTGGTATAGGGGAGTTATGAAATTTCCAACCACTATAGAGCAAGAAGTCTCCAAGATAAAAAATAATCAATAGATATTTCTAATTGGTCTGTTTTATTTCTAAAATAAAGGTAGAATTTTTTGATTTTAATTTTGAAAATTGTATTGATTGATAAGAAAAAAAGTTAAGTTTTAAGAATTTTTTTACATTTTATGGATTATGGAGAAATGGTTTCTGAATCTATTTTATTTTATGAAAATGCCAAAAAACGGACCCTAGAGATGCTCAAACATGCCGAAAGACCTAGCACCAAACTTCAACTGGAAAAAGAG
>JARRMG010000113.1:0-3670 GCA_037386265.1 Nitrosopumilaceae archaeon | reverse complement strand
TGCAAGTCCTGAACTTAGCAATTTAGTATAAAGAAATGGTAAATCATCTTCATGTACATATCTTAGTGCAATGTGTTGAGTAAATCCTGCTCTTGCAAATCCCTCAGCTGAAAAGTCCTGAATTAATTCAGATAAGACATGCAACTGATTAGATGTAATATCACCTGCTTCTAATGTAATAAAGACAGAATAGTAGCCAGATTGTTTTTGTTTGAAAGTATTTCCCTTTAACCATCTTGCATACCCATCTGCAGCAGTAGATCCACTTTCATTTGAAACCCGGATTGGTCTTTTAATTTCATTTGGAGAATCATCTACGTTTAATCTTGTTACAACTGACTGAGTAGCCCTAACTATTGCTCTTTCTTTTAGAACAAGATTTTGGAATTTTTCCCAACCCATATCATTTACCAGATAACGCATTCTGTTTCTAGCAAGATTTTTCCTATCACCTAACCTATCAAATATTCTCATTACAGCAATTGATGTGTATAATAGATCTTCTTCGGGAGTAAATTCCTCTAACTGGTGACCTACAAATGATATGTTTCCTAAACCGCCTCCAAGAAATATTTTAAATCCTTTTTGTGTGGCACCGTCTTGCTCTCTTGTTTGTGGAATCAATCCCACATCAACCATTCTTACCATTCCATGTTTTTCACAGCACGTAAAATTAAATTTGAATTTTCTTGGCAAGTTTTGAGCCATTGGATTTCGTAAAAAGAATCTAGCAGTTGCAAGTGCATAAGGTGTTGCATCAAACTCCTCATCAGGACAAACTCCCGATAAAGGACTGCACATAACATTTCTTACAGTATTCCCACATGCTTCTCTGGAAGTAAGTCCAACCTCAGACAAGCCTCTTAAAATTTCAGAAACATCTTCTAAAACAACCCAGTGTAATTGGATATTTTCCCTAGTGGAAAAGTGTGCACTACCAATAGAGAACTGTTCACTTAACTGTGATATTCTTTCAATTTGATTTGGATAAATTTCACCACCAGGTAATTTGACACGAACCATCGCATAGTCATCTGCCAATCTTGTTCCATAAGCACCATGTTGTAGTCTAAAGCGCCTAAAACTATCTGAATCATATTTTCCTTGTCGGTATAATTTTACAGTGTTTGCAAAGTAATCAGCCTCTTGATTTCGGGCCCAATTGATTTTTCCTTTCTTTGGTTTTGGTCTTGATTGTTTTAGATTTGATGCCAATACAAATCCATGTCGTCGATTTCGGTTATAAATTTTTGAAATAGGAAATTTTGGTACTAATAATTCAAAACTAGGACATTTGCCTTTGTTTTAATAAAATCTCCAGAGAACATAGTTAGGGAAAACTAATTTTCCAAAAATTGTGCGAAAGTATTAATGTCAAATAAAAAATTAGGATTAACATGCAAGAGGCAACAGTCGCACAGAAATCAGAAAAAATATTCACTGACGTAAGAGAAGTTGAAATTACACGCGCAATTGCCAATGAATTTCATGATGTTCTAATTGATAGAGCAGAATCAGATGTTATCATTATCGGTGCAGGTCCTGCAGGATTAACTGCCAGTAGAGAATTATCAAACAGAGGGTTCAAAGTTTTGGTAATAGAGCAGAATAACTACCTAGGCGGAGGTTATTGGTTAGGAGGATATATGATGAATCCTGTCACTGTAAGAGAGCCTGCACAAAAAATTTGGGACGAGCTTGGAGTGCCATACAAAAAAGTAATGGAAGGATTATACCTTACTCCAGGACCTCACGCGGTTTCAAAATTAATTGCAGGAGCATGTGATGCAGGAGTAAAGTTCCTTAATTTAACAAAGTTTGATGATTTAGTTTTGAAGAATGGAAGAGTCGCAGGAATTGTCGTAAACTGGATGCCAGTATCTGCATTACCCAGAAACATTACTTGTGTTGATCCAGTAGCATTTGAAGCTAAAATAATTATTGACGCATCAGGACATGACTCAGTTGCCGTAAAAAGGCTCGTAGATAGAGGATTAGTAGAATGGAAGGGAATGAATCCGATGTATGTGAATGAAGGAGAGGAACATGTTGTCGAAAAAACAGGTGAAGTGTACCCAGGGTTGATTGCAGCAGGGATGTCAGTAACTGAAACACATGGATTAGCAAGAATGGGACCAACGTTTGGATCTATGTTGTTTTCTGGAAAAAAAGCAGCTGAGATTGCAGCTGAGAAGATAAAAGAGTTAGAAAGATAGCCAAAGATTTTTTCCAAAGTCAACTCATGATTCAAGTTTATTACTTTACTTGCCCAAAATTCTCAAGGTAAAATGAGCTCAAAATACTCTGATGAAAAAACAGACATGCATCCAAAGTCTTGGTTGTCTGTTTACCGAAATTTATCATATGGTTATTTGGCAAAAATGGGGTTGTTTTACAGCGGAATAGGACTAGTTGCTGCTTTTTCCATAATAGGTATTGAATACTTTGTATTTGATTATGAAGAACCAGTAGTACCTGTTTCATTGATTCAAATCATTCTTGCAGGACCTGTGGAAGAAACATTATTTTTTGGAATTCCATTTGCACTTAGTGGTAATTCGTATGTTGTTTTGGTAACAGGTGCACTCTGGGCAGGAGCTCATATTTTTAATGCTCAGATTATTGAGGAGACCAGTTTTTCCTATTCAACATTTGGTTTTGCAATACCACACATATTTTTTAGTTTGAGGACTTGGAAAAGCGGCAAAGGATGGTTTACAATACCATTTCATTCAGCATGGAATGCCATGATTTTCGGCATTGCAGTCGCCATTGGCGAATTTCCATTAGTGATTTTTGATGAAACTTTTCCTGCAATAGATTTGGCGATGGTTGTTTTTTCAGTAATTTTGATGGCAATAACATATCCACTTTATCGTTGGAGACAAAAAAGAGAGCTAAAGAAAAAATCCCTTTAGAAAAAATCCCTGTAATTCTAAATTTGTTTGAAATTATTTTTTGAATAAAAAAAGAAAATTAATGGGTAAGTAAATCTTCCATCTTTTTTCTTGGTTTGGACTTCCATATTGCTTTCATGACCGAATTACGACACGTTTCTAATTAAAAACAATGATTTGTTACAAGAAAAAATTACTTGTATTTTTCAAAAATATCTATGTGTAAAAAAGGAAAGATACAACTGCTAAACCCATGTAGTGTTTTTTGTGATTTTTTAGGTTATTTTTTGGGATCAAAATTTTCAATAATTTCATTTACTTGAGAAACAATTGCTTTTTTGATTTGTTCATGAGACATTCCTGATGTATGCATTAGTTTCATCTGATCAAGTAAAGCAAAATGTACACGTCCTTGTAGATATTCTACTATCCCATATCCCTTCTTTGGAAACTCTGTAACAAATAGATCATACTCAGGCATATTGTTGGATTTTTCAATCATGGAATGATTTAAGAAAACATCGTATAAATGGCTAAGTGGTTTTTATTTTCCAAATTGTTAGAATTATTTTAGAATTTTTGACTGATATAGAGTGACCATATCCTTTGAGGAATTTTACGTTATAGTGGTTTTTCTTTCCAGCTAAAGTCATAACGTAATGATGTTGATTATGATCTTAAACAATTTCCAACAAACAATCAGGTCGTTATGCCGTTAGTTATGTTGCATAAATCGTGCCTGCGAGGGGGGGACTGTCTTTTTACTGACAGTC
>JARRMG010000112.1:0-5485 GCA_037386265.1 Nitrosopumilaceae archaeon | reverse complement strand
TTCATGAAAAACTAACATACGTTATTTATTTTTGAAATTAGGTTTCTTGAAATTAAAAATATTCATACAGATTTTTTAATTTATGGATTTCTTTAAAGTTTAATAATAATTTGATTGTACTCAAATTATGTTATTTGGAGTTTTTGCACAACATAGTCCAGAATCATGTCCATTAAATAACAAAAAAAGTAAAACCATTTTCATCAATATTAAAAACAAAATGGACTCTAAAATGAAAAATTACCATATAGACAAAATAATTGGATTTTACATGTCTGTTCTGGAACATGAATGGGTAATAATTTTTGATGCAAAAAATGCACATGAAATTGAACAACTCTGTATTGAGGTTGGAATTTCGTCCATAAGTACAGTAAAAATAGTTCCGATGAGTAATTATGTAGACACTCTAAAAAGAATACAATCTAAATAATAGCAATTCACTTCGTATAACTTAGATTTTTTATAATATTTTCTTTGACAATCTCCAAAAAACTATTGATGTTTTGATAATGGAAGATCAAATCAAATAATTTTTGAAAATCTTTTGTTGATTTTTAAAAAATTAAAAATAAAAAATTTATTTGGTTTACATTTTATTTTTTGCTTTAGATGCTGCTCTTGCAACAAGAATTGTCAAAATCACTGCTATGATTGTGACTACTATTGCATAAATTAACATTGGACCTACTGCATCTTCAGTTCCAAAAACCTCTTTGAAGATTGTTTTTATTGCTTCGTTCCAAGCTAGAGCTGCTACCAAACCAAATGCTGCAGTTATCAAAGCTGCTATTTTGTCTAATACTTCCACTTTGAGTGGAACTGGTTTTTCTTCATCATCTGCCATAATTTTCCCTCCGATACCCCAAAAATTGTTCTAGGATTTAAAATTAGATCTTAACTTATGATCTGAGGATGAAATTTTAGATTATGAGTAATTCGTTATTTGGTTTTCCTAATTATTTGGCTAAATTAGGCGTGACTTTTCAAAAATTTCAGGTTTATCACAGTTGTTAGGATTGTGAATTATGGGTAAATCATCTCCTTTAAACAACCTAATTTTGGAACTTTTAGTATGGATGTCACTATCAATGTCATACTCACTGCTGTAGGTCTGGCGATGTTGTGTTTTGGTGGAAACTGGCTTGTAAGTGGCGGTGTAGTAATTGCCAAAAAACTGCGTATTAGCAATTTGGTAATTGGTATGACTGTGGTGGCATATGGTACTTCCACACCTGAATTAGCTGCGAGTGTTGCAGCAGCTGGCGAACATAGTGGGATAATTTTAGGAAACATTGTTGGGAGTAACATTGCCAATGTGGGAATGGTGATTGGCATTGCGGCCATTATGGTTCCTTTGGCTGTACGTAAATCTACAATAAGAAAAGAAATTCCAATAATGTTAGGTGTTTCTCTTTTACTAGTAGCATTATCGGTTGATGGTGAACTGTCACAATATGATGGGGCCATCCTACTTGTTTCATTAATTGTATTTAGTGTTTTTACCTACAAAGATGTAAAAAAACAAAGAAATGAAAATCCCGAAGAAATCAGCGACACAAAAAATGGTGTGTATCTAAAAGCTGCAGGATTAATTGTCATCGGAGTAGTGTTACTTGGGGCTGGTGCATATCTTACTGTTGAAAATGCAGTGGTATTAGCAAAAGAATTTGGTTTGTCTGAAAAAATAATAGGACTTACCGTAATTGCAATAGGAACGTCACTACCTGAATTGATCACATCTATAATTGCAATTCGTAAGGGACACACCGACATCGGAGTAGGAAATATCATTGGAAGCAACATCTACAACATTTTAATGATAATGGGAGTTGGCGCAGCTCTTGGAAGTGTCTTGATTTCCCCCGATGTTTTCATTGATTATGCTATAATGATTGCCTTTAGTGTCTCTCTTTTGGCAGCTATAAAATTAGGAGTCATAACAAGAGTTATGGGCATTATTTTGGCTATCTCTTATGTTGTGTATCTAGTTGCAACTTTCATTATTTGATAAATTCGTGCCTAAAATGACTCTCAAATGGAATTTACGTGAATTTTTTCGGCTCGGAGTGAGGGCACAACTGAGGGATTAGATGCCCATTGCAAAACATTTCTTCCGTTATTTCCAATAGCTGAAATGTTTTTTAATAAAACAGGAAGATTGTGAATTATTCTTACGGGTTTACCTGGGTTTTTAATTTCTCCATTTTCAATTATTCTTATACCGCTTCTTGCAGTACAAGAAAAATCTCCTCTGGTTGGATTTACCGCATATGTGTACCATAGTCTTCCTACCAACAATCCGTGTTTAGTGTCCTTGATAATTTCATCTTGTGATATGTCTCCTGATTTTATTTGCATGTTATGTGGAGCTGATATTGGAATAGATTCTGCACTTCTTCCCATTGGTGAGCCTGGTCTGGATGCATTACCTGTTGATTCTGTATGTTCTTTGAAACTATCAAAGAGATTACCATATGTTTTAGAGAATACACCATTATCAATTAAATTATTTACTTGTGTTTTTACTCCCTCATCATCAAAAGGTTTTGTTCCTATGCCTTGGGGAATATGCGGATTATCTGTCAGGCAAAAATCATCCACCGCGACCTTCTGGTTAAAATCATTGGAAAAACAACTCTTTTTTTCTGAGTATGTTTTCAAATCAAAGTTTGCTGCTACAACAAAAGACAAAAGTTCTCCTACGGAATATGGTTCAAAAATAATGGCATATTCTCCAGATTCACATTTTTTTGGATTAATTGATTCTACACACATGGTTTTTGCTTCATTTCCTATTTGTTCTGGATTAAATTTATCTAATGTTCTACAACATGCTTGTCCAATTCCTGAAACTTCTGAATTTCCAAAATGGGAATCTGCATTTATGACTCCTGCGATGTATGTTCCTTTATCGCATTCTGCAAATCCATTGGAATTTACAATTTCAAATTCCTCTGAAACAATATTGAGTGATCCCGAAATCGTATTAATTTTACTTCCAAGAGTTCTGTTTATCATAATTTGCGCGATATCCGACGCGCTAGAACCGGATATTTGATCCAATTTTCTATCATAAACTCCATCTAGTTTTAATTTAGATTTTATTTCGTACGGAAGAGATTTCCAAAAATTTCTGGGTTTTAGATGTGATACAATGGGCAAAGAATCGCTAATTGCATTTAACAAATTCTTTTCACTGCTTGTCTGAATTGCAGATATCTAAAAAGATTTGAGAGTACAGATGAACACGAAGAAGAACTTGATAAAATTAAAGATGTTTCACAGTTTGGCTCCTATGTTGAATTAATTAAAATAGACAATTACTCTTCCCTTGGATTTTTGTATTTGTATTTGTCTATTTTAATTAATTCCACATAGGAGCCAAACTGTGAAACATCTTTAATTTTATCAAGTTCTTCTTCGTTTTCATCTGTACTCTCAAATCTTTTTAGAATCTTGTATTTTGTATTTCTCTCTGCTGGAATTCTACCGATCTCCCTCACCACTCTTTTGATTTCTCTTGGCCGTAATAGTTGACCATGTTCGGACCCAGCTGATGTTGAAATGCTTTCATTGATCAAAGTCCCACCAAAATCATTTGCTCCCCACATTAGCAACAGTTGAGACATTTTCTGCCCTTCCTTTACCCATGACATCTGTATATTATCGATAAAGTTATTGAGCATAATTCTAGAAACTGCATGAGTTAGCAAAACATCTTTTCCACTTCCTCCTTGTTTGATTCCATCATGAAGTTGATGTTTATACATTGGAGCTTCGCTGTGTATAAAATCAAGAGGGACAAACTCTGTAAATCCTCCAGTTTCTTTCTGAATTTCTCTTATCTTCTCAATGTGATTTACTCTATCCTCCGGTGTTTCCACATGTCCAAACATCATGGTTGAGGTTGTGTTTATTCCAATTTTATGAGCAGATTTGATTACATTAATCCAATCTTTTACACTAATTCTTCCTGGAGATATTTTGTCTCTCAGACCTTGATCTAAAATCTCAGCTGCCGTTCCCGGCAAGGTATCTACCCCTGATTCCTTTAGCCGCAAAAGATATTCGTCAATTGATGTATTTGACCTAGTTGCTCCGTAAAGTACCTCTTCAGGAGAGAATCCATGAATGTGGATGTTTGGTATTTCATTTTTTATTGCACGGCAAATATTTTCATACAAATTACCATCCATGTCTGGTGGAAGCCCTGCTTGAATGCATACTTCAGTTGCTCCTAGTTGATAAGCTTCTTTTGCTCTACGAACTATTTCTTCAGTAGGTAAAAAGTATCCTTCCTCCTCTCTGAAATCTCTGCTAAATGCGCAAAACCCACATTGCTTAATGCATACATTAGTAAAGTTGATGTTTCTATTTACAACATAAGTTACAATATTGCCAACTCTTCGTCGTCTAAGCTCATCTGCAACTAACCCTACTAGGTGAAAGCTTATCCCTTCCGAATTATACAGTTCTAATCCTTCCTTTGCAGAAATTTCTTTTTCTGATAATGCTCTGTTTAAAATATTTGAAATGACTGGGTCTGCAGTTCTAAATAAAGAATCCAGGTTTATGCTCATCTCCAATACTCCTCCTTTACCAATCCTTCCTTGTCTTCAATAGATTTCATCTTACCTCTTAACTCTTTACTAATAAATGAAAAAAATTCAGGATAAATTGGGAATCTGCATTTTAAATCAAATCCAGCTCGTTTTGAGTTTTCATCTATTTTTTTAATCTCTGGCCAAGAAAATTCTGGATTTACATAATCAGGTGTAAGTGGAGATATTCCTCCCCAGTCATTAATCCCAGCAGAAAGAAAACTTTGATAGGACTTTGGTGATAAATTGGGTGGAATCTGGATATTCATCTCCGGCATAATTATTCGTGATATTGCCACAATAATTTTGAAATAGTTTTCTGCAGCTGATGGAAAATCTTTCATTATTGTATCTGGTTTTGGTTGGAAATTCTGTAAAATCACTTCTTGGATGTTCCCATATTTTTCATGTAATTTTTTTATTGCAAAAATGGATTCAATGATTTCTTCTGGGGTTTCGCCAATTCCTACAAGTATTCCAGTTGTCATGGGAATTTTTTGTTTTCCTGCATTTTCTAAAACCTGTAATCTTTTTTCGGGTCTTTTACTTGTAGCCAAATGATGTGGCATTCCTTTCTCATTTAGCCGTTCACTAACATTTTCTAGCATTAATCCCAATGAGACATTTGTTTTTTGCAAGTCTCGCATTTCTTCATATGTTAAATTCCCTGCATTAGTATGGGGAAATAGTCCTTCTTCAAGTGCTAGTTCGGAGGCAAAAGTAAGGTATTCTGCAGTTGATTTAAAACCATTTTCTTTAAGCCATTCTCTTGCTTCTTGATATTTTTGTTCAGGACGTTCGCCTGTTACAAATAAAGCCTCAACACATCGATATTTTTTTGCCAATATCAACATCTCTTTGATCTTCTCTTTTGACATCAT
>JARRMG010000111.1:0-3313 GCA_037386265.1 Nitrosopumilaceae archaeon | reverse complement strand
TCTGGTTCAGGTGTTGGTTCTGGTTCAGGTGTTGGTTCTGGTTCAGGTGTTGGTTCTGGTTCAGGTGTTGGTTCTGGTTCAGGTGTTGGTTCAATTTTTTTGAAGTCTACATCTTCCAAGGAACCAAAAACAGTTTCCAAGAAAGTCTCTTTGTCAAATTCCTTAAGATCTGGGTATTCTTGCCCAACTCCAACATAGAGAACAGGTGTAGAAGTAATTTTTACCACGGAAAGAGCTGCACCTCCTCGAGCATCTGCATCACTTTTTGTTAAAATGGAACCATCGAATTCAACATGATCATAAAATTCCTTTGCTTGATTTACAGTATCATTTCCTGCAAGAGAATCTCCCACAAAAATTTTGAAATCAGGTTTGACAACTTTAGTAATTTTGCTAATTTGCTCCATCAAGTTTTTACTTGTTTGCATTCTTCCTGCAGTATCAATTAGAACACAATCCACTTTGTGAGACTTTGCGTACAAAACAGCATCACGCGCCACTGCTGCAGGATCTGAATTGTAATTTTGAGCGACCAGTTTTAAGTTCAGTCGATTTGAATGTTCTCTTAACTGTTCAATTGCACCCGCTCGAAAAGTATCGGCAGCAGCAATTACCACAGAGTATTTCTTTTGTTGAAGCAGATATGCCAATTTTGCCAATGACGTAGTTTTGCCAGTTCCATTAATTCCCACAAATAAAATCAAAAATGGTTGCCCTGTCTTCTTTTTTTCATCAATTTTTTCCAAAATATCCACTTTACCTGCAGAATCAAACAAAGAGGAGATTGTAGAGATAAGACTATCTTTTACAAATTTTTCTATTTCATTTTTATTTACTTTTGTTCCAATTAATTTAGATTTTAAATCAGATTTGATTTGATCAATGACTTCGGTTGCAACATCAGATTCATGAAGAGAGATCTCTAACTCAAATAAAATTTCATCAATATCCTTCTCATTAAGCTCTTTTTCACTTAGGCTCTTTGCAGCACTTGAAAATGCAGTACGAATTTTATCAAACATGTTTTATCTTATTTGTTTTGAGAGTCTGCTTGCATTAATTGATTAATTTGATTTTTTCCTTGTTCTAGCTGAGCTGCTGCATCATGTTTTTTTGCAGCAGTGTCTTGAATGGCAACTTCAATTTCTTTTATTCTTGCTTCAAGATAGTTAATTGCAGATTCAGAATCTTTTTCTAATGAGACATCCGCACCAATATTCAACACGATTTTATCTTTTGATGAAATTTTTGTCTTGACAAAAGTTCCCATACCAATTGGAACTAGTGCGTCACTATCTGGTTTTTGGCTGAGTGATTTGATTGACTCTATGGCAGCTGTTGCTTCTCGTAATACACCATAAAGAGTTCCCTCTCTTTGAGATAAATCTGTAAAATAAGTTTCAAGCATCTGCATTTGTTGCATTAATTGTTGGGCTCTTTCTTCACTCATTTACAACAAATCATTTTCCGATGGTTATAAATGGATTCATAAAATGAAAATGAAAAAAATAAAGAATGAACTTTATTTTGCTTTTGAGAATCTATTTTCTACTTCATCCCAGTTAACTACATTCCACCAAGATGCAATATAGTCGGGTCTCTTGTTTTGATATTTCAGATAGTATGCATGCTCCCAAACATCCAATCCCAAGAGAGGAACTAATCCTTCGGTTCTTGGGCTAGTTTGATTTGGCATTGCTTTGTATTCTACCTTTCCTGAGGAAGGATTGAATACTAACCATCCCCAACCACTTCCTTGAATTACTGCTGAAGTAGATGAAAATTTCTCTTTGAAGTCAGAGAAGCTTCCAAAGGCATCCTTAATTGCATCCGCAATTGATCCTCCTGGTTCGCCTCCTCCGTTTGCCTTCATGTTGTTCCAAAATAGCCTATGGTTATCAAAACCACCACCGTTGAAATTAATTGCACCCCGCTGAGCCTCTGGAACTTGGTTGAGATCAGATAAGATATCTAGGATATCCTTATCTTGAATTTCCTGAGGACAAGCTTCTAAAGCTGCATTCAGTTTATCGGTGTATGCTTGATGATGTTTTGTGTGATGAATCTCCATTGTTTTAGCGTCAATGTGAGGTTCTAATGCATCATAAGCATATGGCATTTCAGGAAGAGTGTATTTTCCCATGTATCCAAAACATGTGTTATTCCATTTATTGCTTTACTAGACAATTAGTTTTTACTTGCTTAAAAATACTAGAAAATTTGTGAAATTAAAAATTGTTTTTTTGTCATTAGTGTTATTTTCAACTTCGGTGATTTTGTGGACATTATTTGAGGCTGAAGAAAATTTTAATTTGTATTTAGATAAAAGTGTCCCTTTTGTGGGTTCTGAGGTTCCTAGATTAGATGGAATAAATGGTAAGGGGGTAAAAATCGCAGTTATTGATACAGGAGTTGATTTCAATCATCCAGATTTACTCGGTTGGGGACCTGATGGAAAAGTTATCGGGGGTTATAATTTCGTACAGGAAGGGGAATTACCCATGGACAATAATGGTCATGGAACTCAGGTTGCCGGAGTGATAGCAGCTGATGGTGTTGTAAAAGGAATAGCACCCAAGGCCAAAATTTTAGCTTACAAAGTTTCTGAAGATGGAGATGCAGTATCATCAGATTTGATCATTAAAGCAATTGAAAAAGCAATAGATGATGGTGCAGACATCATCAACATTAGTCTTGGAGTAAATAAAACAAATGTAGAGATAGATAAAGCCGTCACAAAGGCATTAGATAAAGAAATTTTTGTTGTAACTGCAGCTGGAAATGATGGTCCAGAGCCAGGAACAATAGGAAGTCCTGGAAAAAACTTTGGCGCAGTTACTGTTGGTGCAACCTATAACAATTTGACTTCAAGTTTGGTGGCAACTCTTCAAGTCAACGAAAAAGAATATACAGTTATTCCAATGGTTGGCTCTACAAAACTTCAAGAACCAATACAAGGGAAAATTATTTTTGGAGGATACGGAAAAGAAAAAGATCTTACCGGGATCAATGTAACTGACTCAATTCTCTTGGTTGAAAGGGGAAGCGATGTAGAAGGAGAGTTGTTGTATTTTTCCATCAAAGAAGAAAATTCTGCAAATGCAGGAGCAAAAGCATTGATTGTTTATAATAACGAACCAGGAATTTTTCTTGGGGAATTAACTCATGAATTCGTAGAGTCAGGGTACCAACCAAGGATTCCAGTTGTTTCTATTGACAGAGAAGAAGGTTTAGAAATTAAAAAGATCATTGAACAAGAGCATGTTGCTAATCTTAATTTATTTTTTAATCCAGATTTTGTTGTTCATTTTAG
>JARRMG010000110.1:0-3316 GCA_037386265.1 Nitrosopumilaceae archaeon | reverse complement strand
TATCTTACAAGAACCTGCCCTATCGACTGTATGAACTTACTAGGTATAGCTTCAGACGAGAACAATCAGGGGAGCTGGTTGGATTGAGAAGACTGCGAGCATTTACCATGCCTGACTGTCATGCATTCTGTAAAGACATGGAGCAATCAATTGATGAAATTAACAAACGGTTTGATCTATCTCAAAGTGTACTAAAGGAATTAGGGATAGAAGAAACCGATTATGAAATGGCCATAAGATTTACTGAGGACTTTTACAATGAAAATAAAAAAACAGTTGAAGAACTGGTAAAAAAACACGGAAAACCTGTTTTAGTTGAAATGTGGAAAGAAAAATTCTTTTATTTTGTTTTAAAGTGGGAGTTTAACTTTATAGATAATCTTGGAAAAGCATCTGCTTTATCGACTGATCAAATAGATGTAGAAAATGGAAGTCGGTATGGTATTGAATTTGTAGATGAGAATAATGTAAAAAAGAATCCTATCATTTTACACAATTCTCCTAGTGGTGCAATTGAGAGAATTATTTATGCTCTTTTAGAAAAAGCAGCATTTGACTCAAAACAAGGCAGAAAGCCATCCCTTCCTTTATGGCTTGCCCCCACACAAGTACGAGTTATCCCTCTAAAAGACGAGTTTTATGATGTTTGCTCTACACTGTCTGACAAACTAACTTCTCATGACATTCGTGTTGATATTGATGACAGAAATGACAGTATAGGAAAACGAATTAGAGAAGCAGAAAAAGAATGGATCCGCTATATTCTTGTGATTGGAGAAAAAGAGGCAAACTCTGAAAACCTTAGCATTAGGGACAGGCAAACAGGAAACGTCAAAGAACTCTCATTTAATGATTTTATAAAAGAATTTCAAGAACAGACAAAAGACAAACCATTTAGTGGTCTGAACATGCCAAGGAATCTATCTCAAAGACCTCAATTAATTGTGTAAATAATCAGCTTTTTAGATCTATATATTAACAAAAATCCTCTGATCACCGCATCAGGGGAAGGTGATCCTATTGCTACTGTTTTTGGCATTCCTTTTGATTCTACACACTCTTACAAGCCAGGTTGTAGATTTGGCCCTGATGTAATTCGAGATGCGTTTAACAACATTGAGATTTTTCATCCTGATTTGGGAATTGATCTTGAGAATGCAAACATTGAGGACTTGGGTAACACTACTCATACGGTTGTGGCATCTGAGATGCTTGACATGGTTAGAAAAATCACAAAAGAACTGACTGAAAAAAACAGGCAGTTGTTTATCTTTGGTGGCGAGCATTTGATAACATATGGGACTTACATGAGTTTTCCAAAAAACACCGGATATGTTGTTTTTGATGCACACTATGATTTACGAGATGAATATGCTGACATTAAATTAAGTCATGCATCTTATCTTAGAAGAATAGTTGAAGAAAGAGGTGCAGAAAATATCTTACATGTGGGGGCACGGGCATTTGTTAAAGAAGAATTTGCATTCTTAAAAGAACACAATATCAAAACAATCACTGACAAAGAAATACGTCAAGGAAAGGGGCCTCAATTACTTAAAGACCATGCGTCTTCATTTGACACTCTTTATGCCAGTCTTGATCTTGATGTCCTGGATCCTGCATTTGCTCCTGGTGTTGGCAATCCTGAAGCTGCAGGAATTACATCACGCGAATTATTTGATATGATTTACTCTTTTGAGAACAAAAAGGTAGCCGGAGTAGATATTGTAGAACTGAATCCAAATTATGATAATGGTGCAACTGCCTCTCTTGCAGCCAAAGTAATGTCTACTCTAATAGCTATGAATCTGGCTCAAAACTAGCTAAAGTAGGTTGACTATTGCCTAATACAATTTACTTTGTTTGTATTTTATTTCTCTTTTTTTAGAAAATTTTCATGTTAGAATTTAACAGAATAGATTCTTGCAGGAATTGTGGAGAGTCCCTTGATGTGCTGGCAACCTGTATGGTTTGTGAACAACCTTCCCAATTCAAGTGCTCCAATTGTTATCATTTTGTAGATGATCCTATCCATACTCAATGTGTGATTATTGAAGATAATCTTTAATCCACGACTGAAACAAAGCATTCTTCAAAAATTTATCAAAAAATAGAGAAAATTTTTCTGACTTTTTATATACGTGGGTTTTGGGAGAATCTCGTGTTAAATAATCTCCGAGAGTCCCTTCGACCAGCACTTGAAAAGATGGGAAGAGGATTTGCATCAACAGGACTCTCTCCAAACTTTTGGACTGCAGTTGGTTTGGTTTTTGCTTTGGCATCTGCGGTAGTTTATGGGCTGGCAATAGAGTACGGTTTAATCATCGGTGGAATCCTGTTGCTTGTTTCAGGATTTTTTGATATGGTGGATGGTCAAGTTGCAAGAGTAACAGGAAAGACATCAAAAAAGGGTGGATATCTTGATTCGATGTTTGATAAGATTGCGGAAACTGCAATTTTTCTAGGAATCTTGGTTGGAGGGTATGCAGAACCATATCTTGTTTTATTGGCAATTACGCTATCTCTGCTAGTAAGTTATGCTAGAGCAAAGTCTGATGCGCTAAATGTAAAACTTCAAGGTGTTGGGATTGGTGAGCGTGCCGAACGCCTTTTGGCTATTGCAATAATTGGAATTGTAGGTTTTATGGGGATAGCAGTTCTTATAGTGGTGATAATTGCGGCAATTACTTTAATTCAAAGGATGATAGTTACTGCTAAAAATATTGAGGAATAATCCTATCGAAGTTTTCCTCGTTTTCTTCTATTGTCAGCTGATCTGATTTTTAGAATTTTAAAATGAATTGCACAAGAAATACAATAGTGCTTCAAAACAGTTGGTGATGCAATATATGCTCCTTGAGCACGTAATTCTTTTGCCAAAGTATGTTCCACTAGATTGAGTTTTGATGTGACTTTTTTTGCTTTATCCTTAGGTACTGTTTGCCCACAGTTTGTACATTGTACAACTCCTGTTGAACCTTTTCCTCCCTTTGTACGTCCTCTACTAGCACGCTTTAGTGGCATGCCAATAATTTCTCATGCCTCCTTATATTCTTGCGTATGGATGACAAATTCAAAGATTTTATGCGGATTAGGAAGCAAATTTACATCATGTTTTAATCCTTGATCTATTCCTTAAAGTTTGTAGACATGCGTGGTTTGTGTCATAATTGCTTTGGGTCAAATCTGGAACTGGTTATATCTAAAGGCGAGATAATTTGTAAGAATTGTTTTGAAAAAAAGAATGCAAAAAACTAAATCCTCATCATTTGGATGCAATTGAATGAAGATCGCCTTATTTTCTCATTGTGCCGTT
>JARRMG010000109.1:0-3352 GCA_037386265.1 Nitrosopumilaceae archaeon | reverse complement strand
TCTAGTTGTGGTTCTTGCTCCAACTCGTGTTTTTTATTTTTTGAATCCTGGAATTCTGACAAAATATCTTCAGCATCCTTAGAATTTTTTGAAGTGTTCAATTTAATTTCCTTTAGTAACAAAATCTTCGTTTGCTTTTATTTAATTTTTGATATCTTTGCTATCAACATAATTTTGAAGAATCTTTTCGACTTCGGAATCACTAGAGCTATTTTTTATTTGATCCACAAGATCTTCTTCTTCAATTTCATAACAATTCAGAAAATCTTGAGAGTCTTTGAAAAGTAAAATCACCTTATTTTTGAACAAACAATGGTAAAGATGTTCTCTCTCCATATTCTCAGGTTTGATATTTACCCCATCTTCGTTTGCAGTTAAGGGATAATCCATGTTTTCGTTTAAAATTTAGAGTATTTAGATGAAGTGTGTAAATTATTCGTCAGTATTTTCTATTTAAAAAATGAAATGCATGAATTTGAACTCATCCTGCCCAAAAAATAATTTCAAAAAAATGTTAAAAGCTTTAATCACATGTCAATGGTTTTAGATGTAAAAAATTTATCAAAATTGTCAGAAAATATTATAACAAAATCATACCAAAATACCTTCATATTAGTAAAAAATTAACTGCATAGATTCATAACATTTATCTACTCAGATCCGAAGGTTGGTTATAGCATGCATCTACAAGATAAATTAACTGCCAAGATCATATCAAGCTCAAAAACCCATCCAGTTTTTGATTCTCAAGATGAACAAGAAGAAGTATTTACTGCAACAGTAGGCAAGCCAACTTATTTTTGTGTTGGAATAGTTGATATGGTAAATTCCACCAAAACAGTTGCTCGATTATCTCCAAACAAATCATCAAGATATTACGAAATTTTTCTAAACACTATGGCAAAAGTTGTACGTCAGTATAATGGCAAAGTTCTAAAAACTATGGGAGATAGTCTGTTATTTTATTTTCCAGATACAAGTCACGCTAAGCGTAAATTTGGATTTTTATCATGTATTGAGTGTGGTCTTGCGATGATAGATACGCATGAAACATTAAACAAATTGCTAGAAGAAGAGATGCTTCCCCCGATTGATTTTAGGATTAGTTTTGACTATGGAAATGTTACCATGATGCAAAATACAGAAAATGCAATTGACCTTGTAGGACCAACTATCAACACATGTGCCAAAATCAATAGATCTTGTCCAGTGAATGGCGTGGTGATTGGAAGTGACCTTTATGAAAAAACTAAGAACTTTAAGGAATATAGTTTCAAATACTGCGGAAATTTTTCAGTTGATTTGAAATACCATTATCCAATTTTTGAAGTATTTAGAAAAGAATAGCGTTCTTCCCAAAAAACAATTTCGAAAATCCAAAATACCTCCAAGAAAAGTTTGCCACATTAATTGAGGTTATAGAGACAAAAATAGGAATGAAATTTCAATAATAAAAAATTTGTTCGGTTTGCAATCTCGAGTAAGATGTTATCTAAAGTATAGACCTCACAACGCCACGGAACCATAAATTAACATCTATGTAACTGAAATTTCCTTTTACAATTACCACAAAATCTTTCCTTAGTTTTCCTGCTTTCAGTGCCTAAAGGTGAACCACATCTATCACATTTTTCTTTAATCATTTATTATTTCTCCATTTCAAATTACCTTACTTAATTTTCTCTTATATCTAACAAATTCTTATCCTGATCTAATCTTAGACCCTTGTATCGATTTCTAATAGTTACCTCAGTAACATTTGCAGCTTCGGCAATATCTCTCTGAGTCATATTTTCATCATTCTTAACTGAAGACAAATACAATGCTGCAGCAGCTAAACCCATTGGATCCTTTCCAGAAGATTCTTCATGTTCTTGTGCAATTTTTAGTACTTTTATTGCATATCGTTTTGTTTTTTCTGTAATCCCAAGTTTACTTGCAATTCTTGCAATACATTGAATTGGGTCAACTACGGGCATTTTTAGACCTAATTCTTGATGTAATAGTCTATAACATTTTGAAATATCTTTTTTCTTAAGGTTCCCTGCATCTGCAACATCTTTTAGCGTTCTGGGTGTTTCAGTTTCTCTACATGCCGCATAAAGAGATGCTGCAATCAAAGCTGAAATTGAACGACCTTTGACTAAACCTTTCTCTAAGGCTTTTCTGTAAATGTATGCTGATTTTTCAATTATAAAATCAGAAAGTGACAGTTTGTCTTTTAATCTGGTTAATTCACTTAATGCTTGTCTAAGGTTTCTATCCGCAGATGCATTTACTTTACTTCTCCCATCCCATGTTCTTAGTCTCTCAATAGTGCTTTTCATAGTAGACGTAAGTGGTTTTCCAGAAGCGTCACGGTTTATTGGATTAATGGTAGTTGAAAGTCCCCTATCATGCATTGCAAGTGATGTTGGTGCACCTGTTCTGGTAGGATCCGTGCCACCATCTTTTGAAAAAGACCTCCATTCAGGTCCAGAGTCTTGTAATATCTCAGAGAGAACATTACCGCATTTCCCACAAAATCTTTCCCCAGTAACACTATCCGTTACCATTCCACTTCCACAACGTCTACAGACATTATCGGTATTGACAATTTGTAAAACCAAAGATAAGATCAACAATGGTTAATTTGCTTCTTATAAGAACCGGCGTATTTCACCATGATGAATACGTAATATTGTAATAATCATTCAACTCATTTCAAATATTGGAAACTAGGATAGTTTTCCACATTGACTTTGATTACTTCTATGCGCAATGTGAAGAAATTAGAAATCCAAATCTAAAATTCAAACCTGTTTGTGTATGTGTTTTTTCAGATAGAGGGGGAGATAGTGGAGCCATAGCAACTGCCAATTATACTGCAAGAAAATTTGGGGTGAAATCAGGACTCCCCATCAGTTTTGCAAAAAACAAATTAAAGGATGAAAAAGAAGCAGTGTTTTTACCAGTAGATTTTGATTATTACTTGGCCATTTCAGAAAAAGCCATGGAGATTATGAATAATAATGCAGACATTTTTGAATATGTGGGTAAAGATGAAGCGTATTTGGACGTCTCAAATAAAACAAATTATGATTGGAGTGAAGCAGAAAAGTTAGCAAGTAAAATTAAAAATGAAATCAGAAAAACAATAAACCTTACTTGCTCTATTGGAGTTTCTCCGAATAAGTTAATTTCAAAAATTGCATCAGATTTTCAAAAACCAGATGGCTTGACGATAGTGTTACCCGATAAAGTTGATGAGTTTTTAGAACCATTAAAGATCAGAGAAATACCTGGAATTGGGAAAAAGACGGAAGAGCAGTTTTCAGAAAGGGATTACAAAACAATTTCGGATTTAAAAAAA
>JARRMG010000108.1:0-3375 GCA_037386265.1 Nitrosopumilaceae archaeon | reverse complement strand
ATTAGTTTTAGTTGATTTTACGAATAACCTGGTCTATGATCCGATATCAAATACGGACCCGATAAGCCGGCCCAGTGTGACCGACGATGGTGCCAATATTGTTTTTGTTGGATATGGACCCTTTGAAGATCAACCGCGGTTTGGTAACACAACTGACCATTACAATCACGTAGTAGATTTTTCGAGTAGAGGCCCCGGAATTATTGGAGATCCTAAACCAGATATTATGAGTATAGGTGCACATGGATTTGTCCCATCTTCAATGTTAAAATCAGAAAAAGACTCTAAAATAGAATCGTTTTCTTTGTTTGGTGGAACTAGCATGGCAGCCCCCCTTGTTGCTGGAAGTGCAGCAGTTTTAATGGAAGGATTAAACAAACAATCAAAAGATTACGATTCATTTTACATAAAAAATATTTTAATGTCTACTGCAACAGATCTGAAAAACGATCCCTTCAATCAGGGTTCGGGATTAGTAAATGTTGATACTGCCTTACAATTTGTAAATGGGGAAAATGGAATTTTTGTTGTTTCTAATAATGCATCATATGATAATATCAAAAATATTCTTGACCCAGTAGTTGAATCCATTAATTCTACTTCAATTGGATTTGATCATTTCCAAATCCCATCAAAAAATATGCCAATGACAAGTTGGTTTGCAGGACATATGTTGCCTGGTGAAAAGGGTGGAACAATCTATACAATTGAAAATCCTAGCGAAAAACCAATTGAAATCCAAATAATTCCCCAAACAATATCTCTAATCGAGAAAAACCAAATAGATGAAAAAACAAAAGTACGTCAAAAGGATCTTAATTTTCTAAAGGACGATGAACTAAAAAACAACCCAGCATATATCCCAAATTATTTTGAATTATCTGATATCTAGACCCATAAAGATTTGGGAGCATTTTATGACAAAGAAAATCCGATTCCTGATGATGCATCATTATTAATTTTAAATGTAAATTTCCCTTTTGAAACCTTTATGAATAAAACTAATGACCTTTATGCAGACGATTTGCGCATATCTTCTCTTTATCTTTATGATTGGATTGATCACAACAACAATACAAAAATTACAAGTGACGAGTTATCCTTAATTAGCAGAGCTGGTTCTTGGGGGACAGTTCAGGAATTAAGAATTACAGAACCTGCAGAGAAATTTGAAGGAACTCCAATTGTTGGAGTTTACCCTGTACCAACAAAATTTTCCTATTGGGCAGGTGACACCTACCAAAATGCCACATCAATGGATTATACTTTATCAGCAAGTTATTACAAAAAACAAAATTGGTCAGTAATTTGGCCGGAGACATCCACAATTACGATTCCTCCAAAAGATTCAGTAAATGTGAAAATTAATTTGAGTCTACCAGAAGAAATTCAGACTGGTGTTTATCAAGGATTTTTGAGTTTTGAGGGAGAACAGCATACTGTAAATGCACCAGTTTCATTTGTGGTCAAAACAAAAGTAAATCAAAAAGAAATCCCAATCGTGATTTCCGGTAGTCAATCAAATGATGTATTATATGGAAATGGATACATCAAAGGTGCATTTGATATGGCTAATAGATACATGGCTGGAGACTGGAGACATTATTATTTTGATATTCAAGATGAAACAATAAACTCTGCTTCAATTGAATTTTCTTGGGATACTGATGACACAAATCTTTCCGTATTTGTCATGAATCCAAAAGGAGAAATAATTCAAACAAATATGCCATCAGGAATATTTGGACACTTTCTTGGCTGGGCATCTCTTGATTGGTTAGGGGGTTCTGCATTCAGCCAAGGAGGTGGATTTTATCCAGTTAAAAACAAGGATAACACATCAACAGTAATTTATGTCCCAATCAATCAAACTGGTACTCACTCAATTTTGGCACACTCTACCCTATTTGGTGGAAATTCCACAACTGAACCAATTACCTTGGTAGCAAAATTCTCTACAATTTCAGCAGATGAACAAATTGAATTAAATGAATTAAATCAAACACAAATCCAACCTGAATTTATTATTCCAAATACGACAGAATCAATTCCAGAAATCCCTCAAGACCATGTTGAAAAAACCATAGTACAAAACAAAACAGAATCTGTCTCAGAAAAAAAGATAGAAGAGCCAAATATTACGCCCGATAAAGAAAATCTATTTCCCGACCAGCTAATTATTGGAATTGGTATAGGATTTGCGATCGGCTTGGCTTTTGTATTTATCACAAAACGAAATTCAGACAAATAATTGAACAAGGTTTATAAGCAATTTGGCGAGTACGTCAGCTTGAATGTCAGAGCAGGGGACGCAAAAATCTGGCGGGTTATCCAGAAGAGACTTTCTAAAATTAATGGGCGCCGCAGGAACAGGGCTAGCATTTGCTCCGTTTATTCCCTTTGGAAATTTTATGCCAAACCCCTCATCTGCAACACTTGAAAAAGTTCCAGTTATTTTGCCTGATGGGACTCAGGCTAATGTTGATACTTATCCAACTAATCATGCAGAAGTTATTACTTATCCTTCAACTGGTGATGCTGCCCTTGATGCAGAAGCATTTCGAAAATGGCAATTCATAAGATTACCTGAAGAACTCGGAGGTTCAAAAAAAGACGTTTCAGCATTTAGAGGATACAGCATGATATGTCTTCATCTTTGGTGTTTATGGAAGTACTGGCCAGATGAAGGCAGAAAAAGAGGCGAATGTCCTTGTCATGGAAGTATGTATGATCCAACCACAGGAACTGCATTTGTAGGTCCTGCATCGGTCCAAGCTGCACCATCAAACACGTTGCCAAAACTTAATTTTGAAATTGATTCAGATGGTTTTTTATGGATTATGCCACCAAAGTGGGGTGTGAATGATAACGGAGTGATTGGATATGGCCGTTTCGCTTAGCCGCAGAACAGGGGCTGCTGCCTTTTTCTATTGGCTTTGGGATGGATTAGATAGATCAATTTTTACTGCAATTAAATTTTCATTTCCTGCTAGATTTGTAAGTCCGTTTGGATTCTTAGGAATGCTTACATTCATTGTATTTATTATTCTTGGAATTTCTGGTGCATTACTCATGTTTTACTATCAACCAATTTTAGATAGGGCGTGGGATAGTGTACAATTTATCAACGACGAGGTGCCATTTGGATTCCACATTAGAAATATTCACTATCATGGTTCAAACGCGATGGTCCTCTTAGCAGTTCTTCACATGTATTATCAATACTTTAGTGGACGATACAAAATTAGGAATGAAGTTCTATGGGTTACAGGTGTTAATCTTGGGAAGTGAACTGCCATCAATCCAAGCATCACAATGGGCAAAAGGAACACATGTTGTGCATAGAACCTTAAAACAAAATCAGAGAATCCACTG
>JARRMG010000107.1:0-3401 GCA_037386265.1 Nitrosopumilaceae archaeon | reverse complement strand
TGTGCAAAAAACAATAAAAGAATTCATGGCAAAAGTAATCGTTGAAAAAAATTTTGACAACAAAAACAAACCAGCATTAAAAACAACAACAACAGAATGTATTTTTTGTAAAGCATTGTTTCCAATTGAATAAAAACATGGTCCAAGTTGTAGCATGTTAAGATAAAGTAATTCAAGTCAGGCTTTACTGTAACATGTTATGATAACGTAAGACGTGTTGTAATAGAGTTGTATTGCTATTTCTAATATACAACAAAGTTATTTGTAATACATGAACGCCATGCTGCATAAAAATTTCAAATATGAAATTTTAATCAAACCAATCAAAATACCTGCAAACCAATAACATTGCAGGTATTTTGACAAAAGTGAATTTCAGGTTGTGCTAGGTCTTTACCTAACACAAACCGTCCACCAGCCACCTTTTGTGTGACACTATAAATTAAAAATGAACAGAAATAAACTTTTAAATTTGATTTTTCAAAGATCTCAATTTCCATAAAATCTTAATTCCAAGTTCTATTGATTATGAGATATGAACTATGAAATCATTAAAAATCCGATGGGGTTAATCGAGTTTACACTCAAAAAAGGAGAATCCGTAACAGCTGAAGCCGCTGCTATGGTGTTCATCAAAGGAGACATTGAGACAAACACTAGAATGAGAAAAAGTGGTTTTCTCAAATCACTCAAGGCAGCGGCCTTTGGCGGGGAATCATTCTTTGTAAACGAGTTTATCGCACATGAAGACGACTGTACTCTAGGACTTACAGGTAATATGTTAGGCGACATCGAGGTAATTCACGTAGATGAGGAATACATTATCCAGTCCGGGGCATTTATTGGCTCAACTAATGGTCTGACTCTTGATACTGAGTGGCAGGGATTCACAAAGGGAATCTTTGGGAGTAATCTCTTCATGCTAAAGACCATGGGGGAAGGAGACATGTTTGTCAACGGTTGGGGAGGAATCATCTCCAAAAAATTAGAACCAGGGGAAAAAATGATTCTTGACAACTATCAGCTAGTAGCCCTAAGCTCAAGTGCCCAATACAGAGTATCAAAACATGGAAGCTTAAAAACATCTTTGTTTGGAGGAGAGGCTTTGGTAATAGAGATTACAGGACCTGGAACAGTGTACATGCAAACAAAAAACTTTATGGAGTTTGTTCGCGCTATAATTCCATACCTTCCAAAAAGAAACTAAAAGGAGAGAACTTTTCAAATCCCTTTGGGGATTTGAAATTATTCCTCAGAGTATCTTCTTCCTTTTCTTTTACTCCAAAGATAATTTCCCAAGATTGCAAACCCAATTATTATTACCAAGATTATAATTACGAAGTCATAATTAGTGTCAGATAATCTAAGACCATTTTCTTCATATAATGCTGAACATTTATCTCCAAACTGAGGTACACACCACTCCATAAAGTCCTCAAAACTCTGTTGTTGAGAATAAATTTCACTGTAAGAAGTTATAGACAATAAAGTAATGCCAACAACAAGTACAAAAATTTTAAGATACAATCATTATAGATTATTCTAGTTGTAAAGATAAAGATAGTGTAGAATTTTACAATAACCATCTTAATTATAATCGGAAAAATCAACTGTACTTTATGACTTCATACTGCATCTTTTGCTCCTTTGCAGGTCAATCACAAGAAGAGTTAACAAATCACTTTGTTACCTGCCAAGGCAAATCAAAGAAAAAACTGATATGGTAATCCCTCTCTTTTTTTGCAATCTTGAACGATTTTGTGCTACGGCTGGCATTGCGACAATTTCATGGTTAATCTTATGTACCAAGATCATCAGTGATGATTTACATATGAATTCCAGAGAGGTAATACTTCAGCACTTGCTCATAATTGATTCAGAAAAAGATTCTCTAGAAATTGAAGAATATGACTGCTAAAAGAGATTTTTGAGAACAGATTTATCGAATTTGTATGTTAGTGATTACCAGGCATAGCTATCCAAAAAGGGACCTTTGCTACGGGAATGACTTTTTGAATCTGTAATTTGTCCGTATCAATTACCACCAGTTCGTTTGTCTGAGTTACTCCCACATATAGCAAAGAGCCATCAAGGTTTGTCCGCAGACCATGAGGCCCATCACCTACAGGAATTGTTTTTATCACCCCCATCACATCAGAATCAATTACATTTACTAGATTAGAGCCGATTCCAGAAACATAGACTCGACTTCCATCTGGGTCAACATCTATTCCATGATGGCCTGCGCTTACAGGTATTCTTTTGATGATTTTATGTTCTGCAACATCGATTACTGCAACATCAGATGTTCCAATAGTTGTAACAAGTAGATATCGGTCATCAGGAGTTAGATCAAGATTGTGAGGGAGGCTTTCAACTCGAATCAGATCTACGAGTTCAAGCGAGTTTACATCAATTATTCCAACTGCATCTCCCCCCTGAATTGTAACATATGCAGTGTTTCCATCAGAAGAAAATACAATGTTGTGAGGAATTTTCCCAACTTGGATTTGTTTTATTATTGAAAAAGAATTTGTATTAATTACGCTAATGGTTCCCGAATTTTCATTAGCTACAAAGGCTAAATTATCGGTGGGAGAAATTTTTACACCCTTTGGAGTTTTACCAACTGGGATTGATGCCAAATTATTTCCTTGACCATCAAAAGCAAAAACGGTGTCACTTCCACTGCTTGTAGCTAAAATTAGACTAAGATCCGGAGAAATTGTAAGATATGTCATTTTGGGACCAGCTGAAAAAATTTTTCCCTGATAATTTCCAATAGAATCCTCTCCTTGAAGTGTGAAAAATAATTCTGGTTCTGGGGTAGATTGTATCACAAGTGTTTTTTGAGGAGTCTCTTGACCAACAAATGTAATACCTATTGCAATTACAACTATTGCCACAGACCATCCAATAGCAGCCTTATCTACACTTGTCAAAGATGTTTTCCAAGGAGGGGAAACAGTATTTGTTTTTTTATCAATAAAGACAACAAAATTTTTGAAATCAAAACTAGGCGGTTTTAAATTTAAACACACTAGGAGTGAAATACCACTAGTGTGATGAAGATCTTACTATATGCGATTAGTATCACTAGAAAAGGCAAGTTTTTTATCTTTCAGGTAAAGTCTTGGATCAATGAATACACACAGCAAAACAGTTTTTTCAATGGCAGTTTTTGGAATTGCCATGACTCTAGGCATGCCTTATGCATTTGCTGAGACTGTAACTGTAAGTGTTCCACAAGGTACATCAGTACCAGGATGTGAGGCTACAAACGAGTGTTTCATACCAAGTGAAGTAACAATCAATCCAGGCGACCAAGTAACATGGTCAAATGATGATTCTGCGGCACATACTGTCACAGCTGGAAGTGCAGCTGATGGACCTTCTGGAGT
>JARRMG010000106.1:0-4884 GCA_037386265.1 Nitrosopumilaceae archaeon | reverse complement strand
AGAGAGAAAATTGGAATTACAGAGCATTCAGTTTTTCCAGAACCTGTGGGAGCTATAACCAGGCAATCTTTTTTCTGCAATATTGTAGGTGATGCTTTTTTCTGTATCTCTGTAAGATTAGAAAATCCAAAATTACTAAATAAAGAATTTAGATTCAAGTGTCTGTTTCTTCAATGGATTTAGATTGTAATTTTTCGTAAAACATTACACCGACTAATCCAATAACAAATAAAGTCACCGTTATTGCTGGAATAGCATCAAAAATTCCTGCCATATTTTAGATATCGAGGGGATCATTAAAAATCTTCATTATCAGATAGTCCTGAACTCCCTATATGATAAGTAAAAGTATCATGGTTTAAGAGCCAATTTACTTCTCCATGATATTTTGAAGAATTTTTAGAGAGTTTGATTTTGATGTGTGTATACAGATCTATTGCTCTTCTCATATTTTCCACTTCCTTGTCTCCCATATTTCTTATCATATTGGTAATTACTATAGGAATTTTTTTGGTTAATGCAATTAAGGATAAATCGTGTAGATGTTTCATAAACAAGGAATTTTTTTCAAAAATAGCTTCTTCTGTTTTGTATTCGTAAGAAAATAAATCTGTAATATTATCAATTACAATAAGTGAAAATCTGGCAAGATCAGGATTTTTGATTGAATTAATTTGCTCAGAGGTATTTCTAATTCTAGAAATTGTAATTTTGTCTAAAATATTAAGATCCAAATTTTGATGTTTTTGTATTTCCAAGATTCTTTCTGGCCTGAATCCCCCTGTAGTGTCTAAAAAAAGAACATTCCCTTCGTTTTTTATTGAATTAATACAGATTTGTAAAAGTAATTGTGTTTTTCCCGTTCCATTTGCCCCGTAAATATCAGTGATCGCACTAGAAGGGATTCCTCCTTTTAGAATTTCATCTAATTTTTTTAAACCAGTAGAAATCATTTATGTAATTATAGAAAAATAAGGAAAAAATTTAAGGAATTTCATAAATTCGCAAAGAGGCAAGGCTTTTATTCAAGATAACAACGATGCCAAATTAAGTGAATAATTAGTGTCACAAAATAGCGCAAAAAGACCATTAACAATGCTTCAAAAAAGTACAAAAAAGAAAGTCACCGTAAGACTGAAAAACGAAGTAGAGTATAAAGGAAAAATGGATAATGTCGATTCGTATATGAATTTGATTATGACTGACGCTGAAGAACTCCATGAAAATAAGGTAATTGCAAATTACGGCAGAGTAATAGTCAGAGGCAATAATGTACTATTTATCAAAATTGAAAATGAACTCTAAAACCTAGTGGTTCCTATGACTAATAATTTTCTGTTTACATCAGAGTCAGTAACAGAGGGACATCCAGATAAAATATGTGATCAAATTTCAGATGCATTTTTAGATGAGTATCTAAAACAAGATCCCGAATCCAGAGTAGCCATTGAGACTTTAGTTACAACAGATTTTGTTGCGGTAGTTGGCGAAGTGACATCAAAGGCAAATTTTGACAAATCAGCCCAAGAACAATTGGTAAGAAAAACAATACGAGAAATTGGATATGATAATAAAGATTTGATGTTTGATACTGAATCTTGTGAAGTAACTCTTAGACTTCATGCTCAGAGTCCAGATATTAGTCAAGGAGTTACTGCAACTGCCGAGAAAGAACAGGGAGCTGGAGATCAAGGATTAATGTTTGGATACGCAACAAATGAAACTGAGGAGTTAATGCCAATGCCAATTTTACTTTCTCAAAAACTTGCTCAACAATTATCAAAAGTCAGAAAAAATAACACTTTACCTTGGGTCAGGCCTGATGGGAAAACTCAGGTTTCCGTAAGATATGAAAACAATAAACCTACTAAAATTGAGACAATAGTAGTTTCAACTCAACACGCTCCTGAAATTTCTCAAGAAGAAATTACAAAAGAAATGATAGATAAAGTAATCAAACCAGTTTTAGGAAGTCTTTGGAATGATGATATTGTAATTCATATAAATCCAACAGGCAAGTTTGTAATTGGAGGGCCGCATGGGGATGCAGGTTTAACTGGAAGAAAAATAATAGTAGACACCTATGGTGGATTTGGAAGACATGGTGGTGGAGCCTTTTCAGGAAAAGATCCATCTAAAGTTGATAGGTCAGCTTGCTATATGTGCAGATACATTGCAAAAAATATTGTTGCCGCAGAATTAGCTGAAAGATGTGAAGTTCAGCTAGCTTATGCAATTGGGGTCGCTGAACCTGTATCTCTTTATGTAAATACATTTGGAACAAATAAAATTGCTGAAGAAAAAATAGAAGATTTAGTTAGAAAGCATTTTGATATGAAACCCTCGGGAATAATATCTACACTTGATTTGAAAAGACCAATTTATAAAAAAACTGCTGCTTATGGTCACTTTGGACGAAATGAACCGGAATTTAATTGGGAAAAAACAGACAAATCTGGATCATTGAAACAAGATGCCGGAATTTAATAATTCACGAATAGATTGAAATTCAATTTTTGAAATATTTTTTAGTTTTTTATAATCTCCTTTAAAATCTCCAATCAAAAGATTAAGATCATCTACAGATATTTCACTACGCGGATTGTTTATTGCTTCATTATAACACATTTCCAAATCTACGTTTTTGATTTTAATTTTATTTCTTGAAAAAAGTTTTACATATTCTTGGAAAGTGATTGATTCAGAACCTACTAAATCTAAAATTTTTTTCCTAAATTTATCATCAATTAATGATTGTTTAATTAATTTTGAAACATCATTAATGTAGATGGGTTGAATTGAATATTTTCCACTCCCAGGAATTCTGATTTCCTTATTCTTGATTTGTTTTTTTAAATATATTGTTAGTAAATCATCTTTTCCTACAATATATGATGGTCTAAAAATAGTATAGTTCAAACCTGATTTGATAATCTCTTGCTCTGCATGATATTTTGAAATAAAATATCCAAGCGAAATATTTTTGGATACTCCTAATCCACTATTAAAAATAATTTTTTTGATATTTCCTTTTTTGCATAAATTTATTATTTTTTTAGTAAATCCAAGATTAATTGAATTAAAATCATTTTTTATCGATTGTTTTCCTATTCCTACTAAATGAATTAAACCATGAGAATTTTTTATTGTAGGAAGAATATCTTCTTCATCATAATTAACTGAGACAATTTTGGTTTCATTTTTTAATTTAGTAAAATTTTTTCTAGATATAGAAATTAAATTAAAATTGTTTTGGGAAAGAAATTTTCTAATATTTTTAGCCACAAATCCGCTTGCGCCTGTTACAACTACTTGTGTATTTTTTGACATATCCAGTTCATGTTAATTTTAATTTTAAATATATTCTAAGTAAAAACAGGATTCACTACTGGAACTTCCGCCACTGCTGCATCAATAGCTGCAGTTCAATCAATAATTAAACAGAAAGTTATCTACAATGTTGAGGTTAAGCTTCCCAAGGGAAATTTTATTAAAATTCCTATTCATTTTTGTAAATTTGGAGAAGGAAAAGCTTGTGCTTCGGTAATCAAAGATGGTGGAGACGATCCGGATGTCACTCATGGGGCTGAGATTATAGTCGACTTATCCATAACGGATGAGAAAAATATAATTGAAATTGATGGTGGTGAAGGAGTTGGAATAGTAACAAAACCTGGGCTAGGTTTAGAAATTAATAAACCAGCAATTAATCCAGTTCCCAAAAAAATGATCAAAGAAAATTTAGAAATTGTTGCAAAGAGCTTGTTACAAGATTGTGGTCTTAAAGTTATAATTTCAGTACCTAAAGGTAGGGAATTAGGCCCCAAAACTGATAATCCACGAATTGGAATAATGAATGGAATTTCGATTTTAGGAACAAGTGGAATCGTCAAAATATCAAGAAAGCATTCATTGTGGGGTTTATTGGAAAACTAGCTAAAATGGCAGCTGGCGTAAAACAAACTCATGTGAAAGGATCCAAAATCGATATGAAATTTTTGTCGGGGTTAGCACAAAAATGCGGCGCAAATGAACAAATAATTCAAAAAATTTTGAATGCTAATACAGCCAGACATGTATCCGAGATAATCCAAGAAAACCAAATTAGTGGGTTTTTTGAACAAATTTGCGATGAAACCTATACCCACATGAAAAAACATTCAGAAGGAAAGGTCTCATTAGAAATAATTTTGTTTGATTTTGATGGAAATGTTCTAGCTAAAAAATCCTAGTAGTAAGGTATTTTATTAATTTTAGAAAGTTTTGAGTGTGGAAAAAGTTTCAGTTCTGGCCATCACTAAAAATGGAATCGATATTGGAGTTAAATTAAAAGAAATTTTTCCTGATTGGAATATATATTCTCCCTCTAAATTTTCAAGCGATAAGGAAATTTTTTGGTATTCAGAACAAACTTCTGAAAAAATTAAAGAATTATTCAAGAACAGCAAGGCGTTAATTTGCCTATTTTCATTAGGAGCAGTAATTAGATTAATTGCTCCACATTTGAAAGATAAGAAAAATGATCCTGCAGTAATTGTTATTGACGATAAAACTAATTTTGTAATCAGCGTATTATCTGGTCATTTAGGAGGCGCTAATGAATTAACACGCATTATTGCAGAAAAACTAAACTCGATTCCTGTAATCACAACAGCGGCAGATGTAAACAAAACTATTGCTGTTGATCTTTTGGGTAGAGATTTGGGATGGATCATTGATGATGATTCAACAGTTACCAAAATTAGTGCGCATATGGTAAATGAAGAAAAAATTGGTGTATTCCAAGATGCAGGAAAAACAAGCTGGATTGAAAAAATACCTAATAATTTTACAATCATTTGTAAATCTAAAGAAGATGTCATATGTGGTGTTGAAAATAATGAA
>JARRMG010000105.1:0-5752 GCA_037386265.1 Nitrosopumilaceae archaeon | reverse complement strand
CCAGTGATTTCCCCCATTGCAATTAGCGAGGAATCAGATTTTCTTAATGTTGACGGAGACAGAGCTGCAGCATATGTTGCAGGAAAAGTGGGTGCAGATAAGGTGCTGTTCATCACAAACGTTGACGGACTTTTGATGGATGACAAACTTGTAACCAAACTAACTCTAGCAGAAGCAAAAGAGATTCGACCAAAAATTGGTCCAGGAATGGAGAAAAAAATCTTAGCATCAACTGAGGCACTTGACATGGGAGTAAAAGAAGCGCTGATTGCAAATGGGCAAAAAGAAAATCCTATATCCTCGGCAATTTCCCATGATAACTGTACGGTGATTCAACATGAGTGAAGATCAATTTATGGGTAACCTCTATCAGAGATTTCCAGTAACAGTTGAGAAGGGCAAGGGAGCCCATGTATGGGATATTGATGGGAAAGAATACATCGATTGCATGGGAGGTTACGGAGTAGCCCTTGTGGGACATCAAAACGATAGAGTCAACAAGGCAATAAAAGAACAAATAGATAAAATCATAACAGTTCACAGCTCCCTTTACAACAAAACAAGAGAAGAGTTCCTCAGAACATTAATTGGTCTTGCCCCAAAAAATCTTACCCAAGTTCATCTTAACAACAGTGGAGCAGAAGCAGTAGAAGCTGCAATGAAGTTTGCAAGAAAGTTTACAGGCAAAAAAGGAATGGTTGCAATGAAAGGCTCCTATCATGGAAAATCTTTTGGAGCTTTATCATTAACGTTTAATCCAAAATACAAAAAAGCGTTTGCACCGTTGGTAGAAAAAGTATCTTTTGCATCATACGGCGACATTGAGTCTCTACGTTCAGTAATTGATGATGATACTGCATTTGTAATATTAGAGCCAATACAAGGGGAAAGTGGGATTGTTGTTGCCCCTGATGGTTTTTTGCAAGAAGTCAGAAAGATTTGCGACGAGAAAGGAATTCTTTTAATTTTTGACGAAATTCAGGCAGGCCTTGGAAGAACAGGACGATTATGGGCATGTGATCATTGGAATACAGCTCCAGACATTATGTGTCTGGCAAAAGGAATTGCAGGCGGAGTTCCAATGGGAGCAACACTTGTCAGACCAGATATACTGGCAGCAATTAGCAAAGGAGAGCATTCCTCAACTTTTGGTGGAAACCCATTGGCATGTGCTGCAGGAATTGCAGCACTAAAGGCATTAACTGAAGATGGATTAATTGAAAATTCTGATAACAGGGGAAAGGTTTTCAGAGACGGGCTAGAAAAACTAAAAGAAAACCACCCAATCATTCGCGACATAAGAGGCAACGGTCTAAGGATCGGAGTGGAATTAAAATTCGAAGTGAGAGACATACTGATGAATTTGATCAAAGAGGGAGTGTTAATGTTGTACTCTGGAAGAAACATACTAAGAATTCTGCCCCCTCTGGTAATAACAGAAGAAGACATAACAAAAGTTTTACAAAGCTTAGATGCAGTACTTACTGAAGAGGAGAAGAAAAAAAGTGTTCAAGGATAAAGTAGATGAAAAAATTATTGATTTTCTCAAGGAAAACTCTAGGGAATCTTTTGTAGATATTGGAAAAAAATTAAAACTATCCGAATCAGCAGTTAGAAGACGCGTCAAAAATCTTGTAGATACTGGAGCAATTAAGAGGTTCACCCTAGAGCTTGGAGAAGAAAATGTCACTAGTGCAATAGTTCTAGTTTCAGTTGATTCTGCAACGGATACATCCAAAGTTTCTGTAAAGCTTGCAAAACTTGAGGGAGTAAAAACAGTTTATGAGATTACCGGTCAGTACGACATTACAACAATTATCAGCGCCTCAAACATTGCAGAAATTAACAACAGCATTGATGCTCTAAGAAAAATCCCCGGTGTAATTGATACCAACACCGTCATAATTTTAAGAAAAATAGTCTAAACCGACATTCGTTTTAAAATTTCCAAATATTTTGAAATTAGGATCATCTTTGTTAATTTCCAACGAATTTAGTACGAATATGTTTATATGGAAAAATAATGTCAACGATTTCTGTAATGAAAGATCCGAATTACTATGCAGACTTGTATAACTCATATGAAAAGAACCCAAAGAAGATAAGAGTTCTAGACAGCACTCTAAGAGAAGGAGAACAACACCCAGGAGTTTCCTTTACAAACAAACAACGAATACAAATTGCATGGATGCTTGATTATTTTGGAGTAGATCAAATCGAGATATCTCCTGTTGTATCTGATGATCACAAAGAAGCAGTAAAGACAATCATTAAACAAGGATTAAAGGCAGACATTGTTTCCCATGGACGTGCACTCAAAGAAGATATTGATGTTTCATTGAGTTGCGATGCTAAATGGTGTGCAGCATATCTAGGTATTTCAGATATTCATCTTAAGGACAAACTACGAATCACAAGACAACAAGCGATGGATAGAGCAGTTGAAACAGTAGAATATGCAAAGTCTCATGGATTGAAAATTAGATTTACAGTCGAGGATGGCAGTAGAGCAGAACCAGAATTTCTCTTAAAGATGTGTAGGGCAATAGAAGAGGCAGGAGTGGACAGAATTAGCCTTCCAGATACTGTTGGAATTCTTCGACCCGTTGGAATGTATAATTTTGTTAAAAAAGTAAGATCAGTAGTAGACACTCCCCTTGATGCACATGTTCACAATGATATTGGATTTGCACTTGCAAATGCTTTTGCAGCATGTGATGGCGGAGTAGACCAAATACATACAACCATTGATGGAATTGGTGAAAGAACAGGTATTCCATCACTTGCAGAAGTTTCAGTGGCACTTACTTATCTTTACAAATCTCCAAATGACTTTAGATTAGACATGCTTCAAGACTTGTCCCGATTAATTGAAGAATACACAATAATCAAACCCTATGATTCAAAGCCCATTGTGGGAAGCTCGGCATATAAACACAAGGCCGGGACACACCTTGCAGCCATTCTTAGAAACCCTGCAGCCTATGAGCCAATACCACCAAGAACAGTAGGTAATAGAAGAAGAATCGTTTTTGGAGAGCTTGCAGGAAAGACAGGAGCATCCTATTTAATGTCAATTTTGGGTCTTGAGAAAGACAATGAATCTGCAAAGGCAGTAGCTTTAGGTTTGAAGAATTTACGAATGGGAGATCTCATAGAAATTCCTTTGGCAGATAGACTCGAAAAAAAGATAATTAATGACGACAAAAAAGAAAAACCCGAGGAAAAATAATGGCAAAATGTGATGAATGTGATGCAGATATCTCCATACCAAGCGATGCTTTAGAAGGAGAAATCGTAACATGTCCTGAATGTGGTGCAAGTTTTGAATTATCAAAAGGTCCAGAAGAGTATGGTGCTGTAATTCAGAGATGTGTTAGTTACTATCGAAATTTGCATTCTACTGCAGCTCTTGAAGGTCTAGGTGTAAATGTAATTAATTGTCTTAACACAGGAATATTTGCTGGAAACAAATTGTTTACCCATATGCTGTTAAAAAAACAAGGAGTACCAACACCTGATGCAACTGTTGCCTTTTCCAAGGATGCAGCCATGGAAGCCCTTGATTTGCAAGGATATCCCAAGGTAATCAAGCCAACAGTTGGAAGCTGGGGACGATTAATTTCAAAACTAAATGATAAAGACTCTGCGGATGGAATTATAGAAAGCCGAGAAAAGATGTATCCAATTTATCAAGTTCATTATTTAGAGGAATTTGTGAAAAGACCCCCCAGAGACATTAGAGCAATAATGGTTGGAGACAAAATTGTTGCTGCAATCTATAGAACATCAGGCAATGGAAATTGGAAGACAAACATGGCCTTGGGAGGCACTGCAACCCCCTGCCCAGTCACACAAGAGATGGAAGAGATGTGCATCAAGGCAAAAAATGCAGTGCAAGGTCAGATAGTAGGAGTTGATCTTATGGAAAGTGATGAAAAAGGGCTGGTTGTTCACGAGGTAAATAACACCACAGAATACAAAAACACAGTAAGGGTATGTGATGTGGACATACCTTCATTAATGCTTGACTATGCAATGCAATCTGGCAAGTAAGAATTGGACACTAATTTTACAGTAACACCTAGATTTGCAGTAAAGATGCTTGAGAAAGCTCTTCGATTGTATACACCATCATTGAATGAAAGAGCAATGGCTGAATTTCTGGCAGACAAGTGTGATGACTTGGGTTTTGAAGATATCCACATTGACGAGGTTGGAAACATTTTGGCAAAAAAAGGATCTGGTTCTCCAACGATTCTTCTTTGCGGTCACATGGATGTAGTACCAGGAAAAGTTAAGGTAAGAAAAGAAGGAGACTCGCTTTATGGAAGGGGGGCATCAGATGCAAAAGCTCCTCTTATGGCCATGCTTTTTGCAGCGGCTTCAATTCAAAATAACAATGGAACAGTAATTTTTGTTGGAGCAGTAGATGAAGAAGGAAATGCCACTGGGATTAAAAATTTAGTAAAAAAAGAGATGGATATTGATTATGCTATTTTTGGAGAGCCCAGTGGAATTAAACAAGTAACAATTGCTTACAAGGGAAGACTTGCAATCAATCTGAAAATTACAGCTAAAGACAGCTCCCATGCTAGTGCCCCATGGCTCTCAAAAAATGCAATTGAAGAATCCATGATTTTTACCACAGAACTCAAAAAAGCCTTGGAAGGAGGACAAGAAGAAAAAAGCAAAGGAATGCTACTAACTGCAACTCTAACTGAAATCACGGGAGGGACTAGCCATAACGTTACACCAAAAGAATGTGAGGCCACAATGGACATTAGAATTCCAGTAGACATGAATTGTAAAACTGTGGAGCAAAAAATTGCAACCTTGGTTAAGAATATTTCAGAAAGACAGCAAATTGAGGCCTTTTACTCTATTTTAGATGAAACTGAACCCTTTGAGGCACCACATAACTCTCCAATAGTAAGAGCATTTACCTTGGGAGTTATGGATGTAGAGCATTCTAGGCCAACACTAATTCGAAAGACTGGTACCGGAGACATGAATGTTATAGGGAATCAATGGAATATTCCTGTTGTCACCTATGGTCCAGGAGATCCTCACGAGGCCCACACAATAGATGAAAAGGTGTCAATTGATGAATACCTAAGAGGAATCGAAATCCTAAAGAAAACTTTGCAACATTTGAAAAGACTTCACGATAGAAAAATGAAGATTCAATAATGCTGTGGTTTGTAGGGCTAGGAATTTCTGGTGCAAAATCCATACCGCTTGAAGCTCAAGAAGTTTTAGCAAAAGCAGATATCGTATATTTGGAACAGTTCACAAGTCCCATTGGAAAATCTGATTTGTCAAAGATTAAAAAAATGACAAATGGAGAATTTCGGTCCGCAAAAAGATGGCTAGTGGAAGATGGAAATGAAATTTTAAAAAACTCTAAAAGAAAAAAAGTGGTTCTTCTTTCTTATGGAGATCCCTACATTGCAACAACTCACATAGAATTGCGTACAAGGGCCATTGAAGAGAAAATTAAGACAAAATCAATTCATGCCTCATCGTCTTTAACTTCCATGATAGGCGAATGTGGTCTTCATTTTTACAAAGTTGGAAGAATTGCTACAATAATGAGTGAGATGAAATCACTTACCACGCCATACTATGTGATTTACAAAAACATCATAGAGGGAAACCACACTGTTTTACTCTTAGAATACAATCAAGATAAGGATTTTTTCTTGGACCCAAAAGATGCCCTACAAGGATTAGCAGAGACTGAAAAAGG
>JARRMG010000104.1:0-3454 GCA_037386265.1 Nitrosopumilaceae archaeon | reverse complement strand
AATAAACTGTGAACTAGGTTCTGAAGAGGCTATCATACAGCAATTAAAGGGTCTAGAAGGTGTAAAAGAAGTTCATGGAACTTTTGGTGCATATGATATACTGGCCAAGATCGAATCTGACACCGTTGAGAAACTACGTGAAACAATTACTTGGAAAATCCGAAAAATTGAGAAGATTCGTTCAACACTAACCCTCATGGGTATAGAAGGTCAAACATAACACCCCTTTTTCTTATTATGATCTTACACTTTATTTTCGTAGTAAAAGAAGAAGATCGTCAAAAACGACAACCTGAATATCAATACATCAAACAGATGAGCCAATTTTTTAAACATTGGATTAAAGAAAAATTTGGAAAAAATCTAGAAGTACAATGTGATGAGCTAATCACCAAACCAAGAAGTATTTTACAAAAACTTGACACACCCACTTTAATTCGTGATCATGAATATAGAGGCAAGGACACCTACCACTTCTATCTGTGTCATTTCAAACCAATCTGGACTGACTGCACTTGTGAAGGGTATCATGCAGAAAACTTTGGAATGGTTTGGTGGCAATCTCCAAAAGATTCAAACGATCAGTTATTTTTAGCAGAAAAAAACTGTACTACTGTATCTCATGAGATAGCACATGAATTGTTAAGACAATTAAATTACAAAAGATTTGTAGAAGATGTTCATGATGTTTGGACAAAACATTTGTTTTCAAATTTATTTTTTGAACAATATGGGGGAGACTTTAAAAAAACTGATGACAAACCAATGTTTCTAACAATCGATACTTCAAATTTTTCAATTACCAAAAAAGTATAGTCTAAAAATTCTTTAACACTTTGTTACAGAATAAATATTATTTTCAAAATTAGCTGTTTTAAAATCAAGTTTGTTTTCAGGATCCTTTGTTCTAGATTTATTCAATTTTTCTAATTCTACTAATGCATCTCCCTTAAATCCAACTGAGGAACCATAAATCGCGTCAGACAGCATTGTTCCGTGATCACCTTTTTTGATGTCATCAACCATGTCGTAAAATCTTGTGGTTTCTTTTTTGCTGACTGGATTTCCTGTTGCTTTATTGTAGGCAACAGAGATGTACATTCCATTATTTTTCACAGCTACTGGTATTTTGTGGTTCTTTCCACTGGCTCCTGGAATGGTTTCATTTACTATTACCTCGCATTTGTGATACATGCTTGATACGTATGCAAAGAATCTATACTGTGCATATTTTCCTGCATCATCTTCTTCGCAATCTACAAAGACTTTGTGCAATAACTCTAAGGCTTGATCATTCATACTCTGTAATCTGTCGTCAATTCTTCCTCTTTCAAGGAGATCAGATTTACATTCTTTGGCAACAAGTTCTAAAATAAAATCTGGTAAATTGTAATTTTTCAGAGCTGCAACAAATGCTCCAGCCTGTGACATACCAAATTTTGGAAAACCCTTATTGACCATTCAAACACCTTTTTCTAATAACTCCCAATAATCAATTATTGACCTGCTTTTGGCTTATAATTGTTAAGAAAAACCTGTGCCTATTTTGATAATTTTTTCTAAAAATTGAATTAAGAATAAATTCAGGACAATTTGAATAACATTGTGGAAATTGATAGTACTCCCGAATTAGTATCTCGTGTTTATAACAAATTAAAAGAAAATATTGAAAAATATAGAAATGTAGTTGGGAGGCCATTAACATTAACTGAAAAAATCTTATCAGGACATTTCAAAGAGGTACCTCAAAAGAATCTAGATGGTGGGAAAAACTATGTTTTTCTTAGACCTGATAGAGTAGCATTGCAAGATGTTACTGGACAAATGGTAATGCTTCAGTTTATGCAAGCAGGACTTGACCAGACATCCTTGCCAACAACCGTTCATTGTGATCATCTAATTAGAGCCAAAGTAGAAGGTGATGTTGACATGAAAGTCTCATTAGATGAAAACGATGAGGTCTTCAAATTTTTACAATCATCTTCTGCAAAATATGGTTGTGGTTTTTGGAAACCTGGTGCAGGAATCATTCATCAGGTAGTTCTTGAAAACTATGCATTCCCTGGTGGCTTGATGATTGGAACTGATTCACACACACCAAATGCAGGGGGTCTAGGTATGATTGCAGTAGGCGTTGGAGGATTAGACGCTGCAGAAACAATGGCTGGAATGCCTTGGGAATTACTATATCCAAAAAGAATAGGTGTAAAGCTTACTGGAGAACTAAACGGATGGACAGCCCCGAAAGACATTATTCTTAAAGTTGCCGAAGAACTAACTGTTTCTGGAGGAACTAATTCCATTGTGGAATACTTTGGTCCGGGAACTTCATCAATTAGCTGTACAGGAAAGGCTACAATTGCAAACATGGGTGCAGAAGTTGGAGCAACATGTTCGATATTTCCTTATGATAAAAGAATGGAAACCTATCTAAAATATACAAATCGAGAAAAAATTGCAGAACTTGCAAATCAGAATAAAGAAATCTTAACTGCAGATCCTGAAGTAGAAGAAAATCCTGAAAAATATTATGATAGAATTATTGAAATCAATCTCTCAACACTAGAACCTCATATTGTTGGACCTCACACTCCAGACTTGGCTAGAAAAATCTCAGACCTGTCCAATGATGTAGAGTCACAAAATTACATTGATCCTATTTCAGTAGCTTTGATTGGGAGTTGTACAAACTCTTCTTATGAAGACATGTCAAGAGCCGCAAGTCTTGCAGAACAAGCAAAAGCCAAAGGAATCAAATCAAAAATCCCATTATTAGTAACTCCTGGCTCTGAGCAAATCAGAGGAACCATAGAGCGAGATGGACAAATGGATTCACTAAAAGATATTGGCGCAACGGTTCTTGCAAATGCATGTGGTCCATGTATTGGCCAATGGAGCAGACCTGAATTAGATGATGATGATACGAATACTATTGTGACAACATTCAACCGTAATTTTCCTGGTAGAAACGATGGTCACCGTAATACATTAAACTTCATAGGTAGTCCAGAAATGATTATTGCCCTTGCATTGGGTGGAAAATTATCCTTTAATCCATTAAAAGATGAGTTAACTGCAGCTGATGGAACAAAATTCAAACTTGAACCACCAAATCCTGCTCCTGAAGTTCCTAGTAAAGGATTCAAGAGACCTGAAGGAATTTTCATAGCTCCGCCTGAAAACTCTCAAGATCTTGATGTACTTATTGACCCAAACAGCAAGCGTCTCCAACGTTTAGAACCATTCCAAAAATGGGATGGAAAAGATTTTGAAGAAATTCCTGTGCTAGTCAAAGCAAAGGGGAAATGTACTACTGATCATATTTCTCCAGCAGGTGCATGGCTTTCTCTTCGAGGCCATCTGGATAATCTCAGTGATAACATGTTGTTAGGCGCAGTAAATGCAGCAAATGACGAAGTTGGAAAAGGAAAAAATGTCTTAAACGGGCAAATCG
>JARRMG010000103.1:0-5136 GCA_037386265.1 Nitrosopumilaceae archaeon | reverse complement strand
GGTTCTTCTTTAGCTGGTTCTTCTTTAGCTGGTTCTTCTTTAGCTGGTTCTTCTTTAGCTGGTTCTTCTTTAGCTGGTTCTTCTTTAGCTGGTTCTTCTACTTCAGGGACAACTTTTTCTTCAATCTTCTTTGTTTCTTTAGAAGGAGTAACTTCTTCCTCTACATCTTCATCAAATCTTGAAACTAGAACATAACCTTCATCGGTTTTACTCATTCGGACTCTAATTTTTCTTGGAGGACTTCTTGCACCTCTTGCCCAAATTTGTTGTGCTAAATCTTCTTCAATTTTAATATCTTCAACTTTCATGTGTCGGCGACCATATTCTTTAATCATATTGATTGCCCTTGTTGCACGGTGAGTATCAACTGAAAGTAAGGCTTTACCTAAGTTGATTGTATATACTCTTTCTACTTCCTGAGACAACTATCCTACCTCCACATCAGTTGATCTCCAAGCTCTACGCTTTGGATTGGTTCGCACAGTTCGCTTGGTTTTGAGAATTACCCAAGCTGGTACTGGTGAAGTCTGCTTTGTCTTTTTCAGTAGACGGATTTTCCTTGGAGATGACTTGCGTGCAGCCATAGATTTTGAACCGCGAAGAGCTCTTTTTAAATGAATCTCAGAGATTAAGGCAATCTACTATTTGTTTTAGGACTCTAGCTGATGCCCCCCAAACAATATTGTCTTGATATTCAAAAGTATACATTTCTTGAATCAAGTTATGTTCAGGATCAGGATCATCTTTCATGGTTTTTAAAAAAGGATCCAAAGGAATATGAAAAATATTTTCAACTTCAGCATTGGAGGATAATATGGGAATTTTTTCCACTACAGATACAAATGGAAGAATTACAAATCTAGAATTCAACGTAATCACAGGGTTTAGTTGACCAACTACCTGGTCTCGACTCATATCAAGACCAATCTCCTCTCTTGTTTCACGGAGGGCAGTATCTAAAAGGTCTTTATCATCAGATTCAATTTTCCCTCCAGGAAATGAAATCTCTCCTGCATGGAATTTCAGGTGTTTTGGTTTTTCAGTCATCACCACTTTAGGATAGTCACCGTAAATTACAACAAGTACTGATGCAGGTTTGTATCGATCATAAGATTCCAAAATTGGGTTAATGCTAGTTGATAACAAAGATTTCAAATTCTCAAGGGTCATGATGTTTCTTTTCATCCTATTCCATATTGGTTTTATTGTTCAAAGGTTTTAACCAAGGTTTTGAGATACCACCATATGACAATTAGATATGAGGCCAATCCACCAAAAATCCTACCAGGAGTAGACATTGACGAGTCAATATCAAAATTTGTCGAGAAAATAAAATTAATTTCAACAAAATGTGATGCAATTCACCTTACAGAAAATGTTCTTGGATACCAGCGAGTTTCTCCAATCAAGGTGGGAAAAATTATTCGGAAAGAAATACCAAATTTGCCAATCACCGTTAGCCTGCGAGTCAGAGACAAGACCCAAGAAGAGATTAATTCTTTTGTGCAGCAAGTAATCGATGAAGGCTTTTCAGGCATTCTAGTTTTAATGGGAGATCCGCCACAGGACGGACAAAAAGATTCAGGATTGTTTCCAAGTCAAGTAGTAAAAGATCTAAAAGAAAAACAGATTAACTCAAAAATTGACTTGTATCTTTCAATATCAAATAAGCCAGATTTTTCAAAAATTGGAAAAAAGATAAGTGCTAAACCTAAGGGCTTCATGACACAGGTAATCCAGAATATTGATCAGGTCAAAACTCTATCAGAAAATCTCAAAGAGTATTCAATAATTCCAATAGTACTTTATCCTTCGGAAAAAAATGAAAAATCTGCAAAGTTTTTGAATCTAAATTTAGAGCAATATCGAGAAAACTTTGGAGAATTTCTATCACAAGTTCATCAAACTACTGGAGATGTGTTAATTACTTCCCCTAGTGATTTTTCATGATTGAATGATTTTCTAGAACAAATTCAAATCTAGAGAACAAAGTATTCTGCATCTGGATGATGTACAATAATTGCTGCAGTTGATTGTTCTGGAACTATTTGTCCAGATTCAGTAAGAGTCATACCATATTTTTCAGGACTTAGTAGTTTCCATACAAGGTGATGTTGTCCCACATCAGGGCAACTAGGGTATCCCCAACTATATCTTAACCCCCCTTTATCAGAAATTGATAATTCTGATTTTATTTTTTGATTTACCCATGCAGCCATTCCTTCTGCAAACTCTACGGCAAGCCCATGCAAATAATATGCATCTGTATACTTGTCTTCTTTGTTCCATTGCTCTATGATGTCTGCAACTTTGTTTCCAACTGTGACTGCCTGAAATGCAACAATGTCATCTTTACCAAAGTAATCTGCAAGGCAAAGATGTTTTGGTTTTGTAGAGCGTGGAAGATCAAACACAAATTTTTCTCCTGTAGGATTATCCACAGTTAGCTTGTTATCCTCTCCATGGCAGTTAAAGTAGCCATAAACTGCACTTGGCTCAAAGAGTTTTTCAGATTCGATTCGTTTTTTCCAGTCTTGAAATAGTTTTTCATGCTCTGCTTCCTGGTCTTGGCCTGCCTTTCCCCGTAATCCCCAGGATAGTTTGAATAATGATTTTTTGTCAATCATCTCCCACACCTCATTTACATTAATTTTTGATTCATCAAGATGTATTGGGATGTTGATATGTGGGGGAGTAGGAGGAGTTACTGGCACAATCTTACTTTTAGCTCCTTGTGTTTCGGATGTTGGAGTGGGAGTAGTTTCTTTCCATTTTTCTAATTTTTCTTTCCACTCTTGCAACAAGATTTGCTTGTCTGTCACAAGTCTGTCCATTGTTTTTAGACCCTCAAACATTGTATTGCAATAAAATACACCAGACTCATACAGACCATCTTGCTTTGCAATTCTGTTGATATAGTTAGAATTGATTGCAGCCCCCCCACATAAGATAGGAATATTCATGTTGTTCTTTCTTGCGTGCTCTACAAAGAACTGCATTTGTTTTGATGTAGATACTAAAAGTGCAGATAGTCCTATAGCATCAGGTTTTACTTCATCAATTTTTTCTAGAAACTTTTGCAGTGGAACTTGTTTTCCTAAATCATATACCGTATAACCATTGTTTTGAAATATTGTTTTAACAAGATTTTTTCCAATGTCATGGACATCACCATAAACTGTCCCAAGTACTAGTTTTCCTTTAGTTGTTCCTTCTTCTTGAAGAAGGTATTTTTCAAGTTCACCTACAGCTGCTTTCATCCAGAGAGTGTTCCTGCAACCTGTTTTCTGCGCTCTTGAAGACGCGGGAATAATGAAAAGACACGTTCCAAATCTTTTTCAATGCCATCTTTGAGCCTGTTTACAATTCTAAAATTTGCACGTTTACCTGCAGACCATGATGGGTCTACATCAACTTTTTTGGAGACTGTTCCTGCTTGTGGACCTGTTTTTTCAAAGTATGAGATGAGATCAGATAACGCATTAGGGTGTGCATTGAATATCAAGTCTTCTGCAAGTTTTCTTTCCTTTTCATCAATTTCCCCATATGGAATAATTTCTTTTGCATTGACTATGGCAGTATCTAACCCTGACTTTACTGCATGATATAAGAATACAGAATTTAGAATTTTTCTAGCATAAGGAACAAGTCCAAAACTAATGTTGCTCAAGCCAAGGGTGGTGAAGGCTTTTGGAAATCTTTCTTTTACTATTCTTATTCCTTCTAGAGTATTTTTTCCTGCATCTAAGAATTCATCTTCTCCTGTTGCCAAAGTAAATGTCAGAACATCAAAGATAAATTGCTCTTCTTTTAATCCATATTTTTTTCCGGTTTCATAAAGTAATTCTGCAGTCTCTAATTTTTGTTGAGGAGTCTTTGCCATTCCTTTTGGGCCAATACACAAAGCAATTGCGGGTAATCCATACTTTGCCATGATTGGAGCTAATTTTTCAAATCTACTTCCATCACCCTCAAGATTAATTGAATTGATAACGGGTTTGCCAGGAATCTGAATTACTGCTGATTCAATAACTTCAGGATCAGTTGAATCAATTACAAGAGGCGCATCAATCTCCAAAGAAAGTCGTTTTACCAAATTAAGCATGAATGATTTTTCATCAGAACGTTCAGTTGTTGCAACACAAACATCAAGACAGTGAGCCCCATCTTCTACTTGAGTTCTAGCCAAATCAAGCAATCCATCATAATCATCGTCAAGAACAAGTTTCTTTGCTTTTCGAGAACCCTGTGTGTTAATTCTCTCCCCAATTATTAGAGGTGCAGGTTCTTGTTTTAGCTCAACTGCCTTTAATGCAGAACTTACTCTAGGAATACTCATTGTGATTAAAGTGAAAGCAGTTTTTGTAAATACTTAACCCTTGGTAGAGTGAGCTTTTTCGTCAATTACTTTCCTTAAGGCAGCAATGTGCTCTGGATTTGTACCACAGCATCCTCCAATTATTCTCACTTTGTTGTATTGTTCAAGAAAATCACCTAATGCTTTACCCATTTTTTCAGGAGTCATTTTGTATACTGCTTGCCCTCCTTGGTTTTCAGGCATTCCAGCGTTTGGAACTACAAGTAAATTGTGTTCTTTTTGCTCATCTAGCCATTGTATGCTTGGAGTCATCTCAATTGGACCAGTAGAGCAGTTCAGACCAAATACATCGATTCCCATGTCTGACACTGTAGTATATGCTGCCTGAATATTTGTTCCAAGTAACATCTTTCCATACTGGTCTAGTGTAGTGTTTGCAATAATTGGAACTTTTTTTCCAGTTTTTTGCATTGCATTGTGACATGCTTCAATCACTAGTTTTACCTCCAAGATATCCTGACTAGTTTCAATAAGTAATGCATCTACTCCTCCAAGAATTAATCCTTCAGCTTGCAGCTCAAATGCTTCTCTGATTTCATCAAGTGGTTTTTGTCCCAAGTCTGGATCATTCGAGCTAGGCAAAAATCCTGATGGCCCCATAGAACCAATAACATAACGAGGTTTGTCAGTGTATTGAGAACAAGCCTCTACTGCAATCTGTGCAATTTTTTTGTTAAACTCTACTGTTTGATCCCCAAATCCATATTCTTCTAGTTTAATTTTGTTTGAACCAAATGAGTTTGTTTCAATACAATCAG
>JARRMG010000102.1:0-3472 GCA_037386265.1 Nitrosopumilaceae archaeon | reverse complement strand
TTTGAGAGGAATCATTGAGAGCCTCAATAGATCGATGATTCCCTTGGGATACCTATGAAAACCATCTTCTGCATAGAAGGCAATATCATCTACTTTACTTAATTTAAGACTCGATTCAATTCCGATTTTTTTAAAAATTTTGTAAATAGCAGATTGAGTGTAAAATGGCATTATGTGAAATCCATTGTCTAAAATATGATTTTTGTACAGCATAGAGGACGTTCTTCCCCCAATTTTGTTGGATTTTTCATAAATTGTGGAGGGAATTCCTTGTTGGGCCAAAAGGGCACTCAATGAAAGCCCACCTACTCCTGCACCTATTATTACAACTGATTCATTCATAATTCATCCTATTTCAAATTATATTTATGCAGTTGGCATCAATTTATTCTAGTGCCAATTAAAGGGAATGAATTGATTTTTGTTGCGACTCACAGGCCAAAACAAATTCATCCATAACTTTGTTGATTTGTTTACGTATGAAAAAGGATAATAAATAAAAAAATCGGCCCAATCCATGAAATTTTAAATGAACATCAATGATAATTTTTGTTCCGAAAGATTTTGATTCATACAGTTCCACAAAAGAAGAGCCCCTCAAGGGACCTGTCAAAATATGAATAGAATGAAAATCAGGTTTTTTTATCACATGTTTGGTTTTAACAGTAAGGGTTCTTCCTAAAAAGCTAATTTTTTCATCTACAAATAATTCCGAATTGTTAGAATCAGTTATCTTTAGAGATTGGAAATATTTTGGAAGTAGTGTAGAAAAATTCTCAATATCCGTACTTAGTTTAAAAATGAAATCACGCTCTAATTTTGAATTTCTAGCCAGGTTTATTTTTAACATCGTATCGATTTTTCCAAAAGATAGTCTTGCAGATTTGTTTTGGTAATTTCAAGTTGCGGAAATTCTTTGAGGATTAATTGAGCAACTAATACCATTGCCTTTTTCACAGAATCAGTTTTTTCAGGATCAGTTAATGGAAGTAATCGAATGGTAGTTTTGGAATCAGATGCCAGTAATTCAATGAAGAAATCCTGATTGGTTTTTTCAATGGTGATTGCTGAAATTAATGCGTTATTTTTGCTGGGATTCAAGTAAATTTCTTTTATTCTAATAATATTTTCAGACTTTTGAATTATTGGTTGAAAAATTTCATAAACCTGTAAAAGGTCGATTTTCTCACCAAAAACTATGTGTGGCATGTCACCTTTTTCCCCTTTATTTAGCGCGAATGGAGAAGTTTCTTGTATTCATCCACCCATATGGAGAATTTACATAGTTTACAACCTAAGGCATCTTTAGACTTTGAACCTAAAGTTGCAGTAACTAAAACAAGACTTCCTTCTCTGCATTCAGGGCAACTTGCTGCCAATGTTCTTTCGTTTGAATATTGGAGTTTCATATAATACTTTGGTTAAAATATTATTTAACTAATGCTAATAACTGTACATAGTGCCAATTTTATAAATTAAATTACAAATTAAATTAATAAAAAAAGATAAATCTAATCAAGAAATTGATTTCATTTTTTAGAAATCATTTGTTTGGAATCAAATATCTTTCATTCTTTGGGTGTAATCATAATGAAACATTTTCTGAGGAGTTATTTCAATTGCCACTTCTGAACTTGCTTTTTGTTTAAGGAATTTAGATAAGGTGGAATCTTTTTTTCCCAAATATTTTTCAATTAGAACATTAAGAATATCAGAACCCTTCTCAGACATTATTTTCACAGTTCCTTCTCCACGTGTACCTTTGTATGGTGGTTTGTCAGCAGCAATTTCGAAACAACAGACGGGGTTTTTTCTCAGATAAGACACCAATTTTGCGGTGCTTTGTGTAGCGCAATAGATTTTTTCATCCCTAATGACATACCATAAAGAAATTATCAAAGGAATGCCAGATGGTTTTACGCATCCCAGTCTAATTGGAATTTTATTATCTGAAATATTTTCAATAGGATCTCTATTTGTCAATTTTAACATTAAGAATTACCTCAAGTTCTTTATAATAAGTTTGGAATAACAAAAATCGCATCCCCATTCAGAATAATATTTTTTACAATTTTTGCATTTTTGTCTCAAAGTTTGACTCATATCATATTCTCGTTGTTTTCCTATATCAATAGTGTTCAATTAAGATACTAGTGCCAACTAGAGAACTACCTTTAGAAGTTAATATAATAATTAGCATAAAAAATTGTATGAAACTAATTTTGGTTTTGGTTGTATTGCTATCAATTATGCTAACTAGTCCAGCCTATGGCCACAAACTTATTTCACATGATGATGCTCACAGGAGTTTTGACAAAGCCCTTCCAATCCCCGATCATAAGATTTCGTGGGCAATCTATGAGAATTTAGGGGTAAATGAGGCAAAATACTATTCCTTTGAAGCAAAGGCAGGAGACTCATTTTATGCAAGTATTGTGATTCCAAAAATTCAAGGATTAGAAGAGTATGCACCAACAATTGTTTTGGTTGATCCCAGATTTATTCAAGAGGAAATTGTCGATATGGATTCCCAACTTGCAACAGAAAAGTACCAGTATGAAGGCGAATATCCCGGAAGAGAATTCTACGAACCATTTGGACAGGTAACTTATTGGGAAAGACAAGAAATAAAAACAGAAATTCCTGCGGATGGAAAATACTACATTATAGTGATGGATGAAAGAAATCAGAGTGGAAAGTATAGCTTGGCAGTAGGAACTATAGAAGATTTTTCTGGAGGGGATTTTTTTACAATATTACCAAAAGCTTGGTTTGATACAAAAATATTTGTAAATGACTATGCTTCGATTCTAATTTTCTTTATTGTTTTATCGGCAATCATAGCAATCCCAATATTTGTGATTAAAAAAAGAAAACAAAAATTGATTGTAACTTAGAATCTGAGAGACTAAAGAGCCACAAATCTAGTTGAAGTCAATCATTCAGTTGGATTTAGAATTGTATGTGTGATTTTTCTTAAATTTTGTAATGAACCCATACATACCAAAGATGGGATTATTTTACCATTCAGTAAAGGGAGATCTTTTGGAATGTCTGTTATTATTTTTGAGATGCCGTTTGATAAGAGGGCGTTTTCCCTATCTTTAGAATTGTTGAAATTATAAATCCTGGCAAGACAAAATTGTATATATTTTTAAAAAATCGTAATTTAGAATAACTTATTATCCACTTAAAATAACAAAAGTTATTGGAAAAATATGAACAACTACTTAACATGCTGATGGATTTTAACAAAGAAATCAGATTTGCAGCGGTTTGTAACTCCAAGGGAGAAATTTTGTGGCACAGTCAAAGAACAGGAATTAGAAACATTGTACCACTTGCAGACACTAAAAAGACACTACAGAGAGCAGTTGGGGCTTGGGAAGAACGATCAAAAGTAACTAACATAGTAGGTAAAGGGCTATACACTATCGCAGCATATGAGAAAATTAAAAGAATAACCATACCT
>JARRMG010000101.1:0-5967 GCA_037386265.1 Nitrosopumilaceae archaeon | reverse complement strand
GCAATATTTGGCCTTGTTGGAGGTGCTGCAATAATTCAACACTATGGATGGCAGGCAACATTTGTAGCTATCTTGCCTATTGCAATAGCTCTTTGGATAATAATTTGGAGGTTCATTCCTTCTTCAAACCCAGATGCAGCCGAAGAAAATAATGAGCCTCTTAACAGGTCCCTTGATCTAAAGGGAGTTTTTCTCCTGACAATAACAATTGTGACGTTTCTAAGTGCAATAACTTTTCTTGAAAGTAAAGAAGCCGGATACTATGTGATAATCCTCTTTACAGTATCTGCAATATCCCTTTTTGCTTTCATGGTTACAGAAAAGAGAGTAAACAACCCTCTTTTAGATTTGAAATTGATGTCTAATCGGAATTTTCTTCCCCCCACCTTAATCCTGTTACTTGTGTCCCTTTCTATTTTCTCAGTATATCTTACCGTAACGGTAATGGTACGCAGTCCTACTCCTCTCGGATTTGGGGGAGATGCCCTAAAGGTCGCAAATATACAACTACCATTCATGCTGGTGTTCTTGGTAACAACAGTCATCTCGGGTTATCTATTAAACAAGATAAAAAATTACAGAGTAATACTATTTGGTACTTCTATTGCAACGGTAGGTTTCTTTTTACTGGTAATGTTTCACGCAACGGAAACATCAGTTATGGTGGGCCTTACCGTCCTTGCAGTCGGACTATCGCTATCTATTGCAGGAGGTTTTAACGTGATATTGGTCTCTGTTCCCATGAAAGTCACTGGAATTGCTCTTGGAATGGCAATGCTTTTGAACCTAGTTGGAATGTCAGTCGGTCCCGTTTTTGCAGGAGTATTTCAGGACACTTTTAGCGGAACCATCGAAGGCATAAGCGGAGAATTTCCAACTGAAACTGCTTATGTTGCAATATTTGCATCAGCAGCATTGATTTCTTTGGCTTCTGTTGTTCTTTCAATTATAATCAATAAAAGAAAAATAGAGATACAACAATGAATTATTCAAAAATGCTTGATATCAATTTTGAAGAACTTTGAAATTATCTTTAAAAAATTAAAAAGAATCATGCCTCAATAGGATTCTCTATTTCGACTTTCTTTGATCTAGATTTAGTTCTTAAGATTGCTCCACAACATGGACATCTCAAGCTTTCCACTGTCAGAAACACACTACACATCGAACATCTTTTTTGCCCAATTTGGTATCTGGTTCCATTTGGAACTCGTCTTCCTTTGTAATCCTCACAAATTCCTTTACAACAATATCCCATTATTCATACACTCCTTCCAAATGATTCATGACAGCAGTAGCATAGAACATCAAATAAGCAAACAAGGAAACTCCAATAACTGCCAAGATTCCAGATACGAATAACAATGATCTTTTATCCGATGATTTTTTTGGCTGACTTTTGATTGCAGACATGTTTTTCACCAGTCTTACTATGGCAGAAATTGCAGTTAAGGAGGTAGTTTATCTTGCAATCAAATGCAATTATCCAGCCAGGAAGGGTTTGCCTTTATATCAACAAAGAGCATAATCTGAAAGTGACAAAAAAGAAAGTACCAAAAGAAAGATTTTGTATGTGCTGTAATTCAAAGGATAATCTGCAAGCTAGTATTAATCTCCTTACCGATCCAGCTTTTCTCTGTAGTAGGTGTATTTCAATTCCGTATCGTAAAACCAAGGAATAGTAATTTTTCTAATTAATTTTTTTCTGTTTTTTTATTTTATTGAAATTTCATGCCTAACTCCGTCCCATTTTATACCCAAATTAGTAGGCAAACCCCCAAAATCACTTTTGATGAAATTTTGAAATTATTTTTTGGGAAGATGAAAATTTGAGTCAAAATTCTGTTTTAGATTAATAAAAATATACTACTCGAGGCATGAAAACTAATATGAGCAATCTAGATGATTCCATAGGAAAATTGCTTTTAGATCTTCAAAAAGACGATCCCGACACATTCAAGGAAATCATGAAAAGAGCTAGAGAAGAAAATCCTGAACTTTTTGAAGAAAATATAGATGAAGAAAACAAAAAGATTGATGAATACAACCGTGAAGTGGAAGAATATAATAAAAAAGTGGATGAAAACTAGAATATCATGAACCACTGAAATAGACAAGTTCAAATCCCCGAGAATCAATTTTGAAGAACTTTGAAATTATTTTTTTGGGAAGGATGATAGAGCCCACAGAATGAACATACTAGTATCTCTCAATTGCAGATACTGTGGACTCGACTCCGCAATTTATAAAATAAATTAAATAATTTGATTTTAATTCATGTTTGTTCAAAAGGACAAATTCCGTCTCTGGGTTGGACTCTAAATTAAAATTCAAAATCAATCCGAAAATCTAAAAGATGCTCCGCTGTGCATTTAGGACATTGCGTGTATTCTCTTGGAAAAAGTGAACTACAAGAGGAACATTTTACAGTTTGAGGTAAACTAAGCAACCTCATGTCTTCGGCTTGATGTATCAATTCAGCCGTTGTTTGATTTACGGTCCCCATGATTTTCACCTGTGTTGTCCCAGCATTTCTTCCAGTTTTCTTGACTCGTCTTTGATTAGGCCCCTGGATCTCATCAGCCAGATAATGAATTGACCTTTGGTAGTTTGATTTGAAAAACTCATGATTTTCATAAACTACTAGGACTAAAATTTACTTAAAGTAGATCTTTTGTATTATTGGATTTTTACTTGTAATATTCAAAATTAAGACTAGAAATTTGCCGATGCTGAAAATGTCAATATTTACTTGAAATTATTTTTTGAGACAACTGGGTTATTCAATCTCATAAAGATTTATGGTAAATTTAGTTACCCATTGTTTTAGTTCATCGGGAATTATTACTAACAGTCCACTATTTTTTGATATGTTTTTACAGGTTCCACTATAGCTTTGTTTATTTTTCCCAAAGCAATCCTTACCATCGTAATAATCAAAAGTTTGATTTGAAAATAAATCACTTCTTTCTTGAATTGATCTTACAAAATAAACATCAAACCCAATACCATCACTGTTTGTTTTGATACTATAGTCATAAGATGTAATGTTTTTAGAAGTGCAAATTGGAATAAACTGAGCATAGGAGCCATTGATTTTGGTTTCCTGTTCTAAATTAGAATACATGGGATTATCCGTATCTGGATAAATAGAGATAGAAGGATCCTGACTTAATTGATTCCCCTGTAAAAATTCAATTTCATGGCGAACTGTATCTACTGCTTTTCTATATAAGATGGGTTTCCATTCATCTGAACAGTCACTAAAAGAATGCTTTAATTCGACATAAGTTTTTCCATTCAGGGATTGTAATTGATTATAATTATGGAAATCAATTTTATTTTCTACGCTGGATTTTATTTTTTCTGATTGATACCATGAGTTAGTTATATAAAAAATAATATTTTTGGAATGTTTCCATTCAGGTTGTCGGTAGCAAATTTCTCTATTAATTTATAAAAATACATAGAAATTTCCGATTCAGAAATTATATTAATCATTTTTACCCTTTATAGTTATGCCTGATGAAATTGATAATATTATTTTGTCTCAATTAGGTAAAAACTCTAGAATTTCATCTAAGGAAATTTCCAAAGTTTTACAGAATTTTGATTATTCAATAACTGACAGAGCTGTTCGACAGAGAATGACTAGACTAGAAAAAAATAATATTGTTCTTGGGTATTCTACAATCCTAAACCCAGAACTAATATCTGATAAGGTTAATCGTACCATTCTTTTGAAATTCAAATTTAGCAAAAAAACAACAAATATGATTAATAGATTAAAAGACTATTCTTTAGACTCACAATTTTGTACTTTTGCAGGAAGATTAAATGGAGATTTTGACTGGGTTTGTCATTTTGTCTTTGATTCGATCGAACAATACGAATTGGAGACCAACAATTTCCTCAATAAATTTTCAGAACTTGTCTCTGATTACAGATCATATGAAACTAATCTTATCAAATCTACTCCATATATGATAGATGATGAGGAAGAGATAAGGAACAAAAAACTCAAGGTATTTGAGATTTTAAACTCGATTAAAAAATATGATACTCTAAATGATAGGTTACAAGCAATAGTTGAAAGTCTAGTAAAGTATTTTGATGCAAGATTTGCAAGGGTATGGTTTTATGATAAGAAGAAAAAAGCCTTAATTCTAAAATTTAGTGCAGGAAAATACAAAAATCTCAAAGGTGAGTTTTCTAATGTTTCAATAAAATCATTAAAAATTGGAACCATTGCAACTTCCAAAAAACCAGTAGTTTCAAATGATGTTGCACATGATAGAAGAATAAAATATCATGAGTGGGCCAAAAAAGAGAAACTAAAATCCTTTGCAGGATACCCTATATTGTATAAAGGCCAAGTAGCAGCAGTTCTTGCAATGTTTAGCACCAAAAAATTATCTCCTGCAGATTTTGAGCTGCTTGGATTGTTTAGTGGGCAACTATCTAAGGAATTAACGGGGTTTTTTGAGGCTAAAGATTTTCTTCTCGAAAAGTAGAATTTTACGCCCACCTCAGTCTCATTTTATGCCTACAAAGAGGAGGCTATACTGTCTAATCCGTTATTAACAAACGTGACAAACTCTTGGTTATTACCTATATGATTTAGGATTTGTTAGATTGGATTTAACCGCATCTGATGCTCTTATCGGGATCTCGTTGATTGGTGGGGCAGCTCATTTGATGTTATACATGAATGGGTTATGGAATAACGAATTCTGGATAACTGCAATTGGAGTGGTATTAATCCCATTATTGATAAAAAAACAACTGAGAGGCAGAAAAATATCATCCTTGAAAAAAACTAGACACTCAAAAAGTAAACCTCAAGTTGAAAAGAATGATCTTTTTGCAAAAATAGAAGGACACTGTAAAATTTGTGGAAAACCTCTAGACAAAAAGATGCTTGATTTTTGTTCTCAGAATTGTAACTTTGAATATTATTTGAATAGTCAATCAAAAAACTTGCAAAAAGAAATTGAGCCTCAGCCTTTTTCAAAAGGAACATACTGTTCTTGACAGTAAAATTCCAAGATAATCCGTGGAATCACTCCAAAAAAACGCCAGAATAGTTTATGACCAAAAAAGAACAAGCCAATTATGATTAAAATTTGGCTAGACCTTGGTATTAATTTAATTCCTACCTTCTTGGAGATTATTTCATGACGATTAAAGTCTTAGGGGTAGGTTCTAGCATGCGAGAAGGCTCTTTTAGCACTGCTGCCTTAAACATTGCTTTGGGTTTTTCAAAACATCAAGGAGCAGAAACTAATCTTTTAGACTTGAGAAAGACTCAACTTCCCATGTTTTATTCTCAAGAACAGAAAACAAGGGAGATACAAGAGGTTACAAATCATGTTAAATGGGCAGACGCATTCTTGCTTGCAACACCTGATTACCATGGTTCCATGTCAGGTTCTATGAAAAACTTTTTGGATTATTTTTGGTCTGATTTTGCTGGGAAATTATTTGGATACATGTGTGCATCTCACGAAAAAGGACTTACAGTAATGGACCAAATGAGAACTGCTGTTCGTCAATGCTATGGTTGGAGCTTGCCTTATGGAGTATCACTAAATGGAGAGGAGGATTTTGAAAATAATCAAATTACAAATCAAAAGCTAAAATCAAGACTAGAAATGTTATCTGGAGATCTAGTAACCTATGGGGAGCTACTTAGAGGTCAATTTTTGAAAGACCTGAAAGGTAATTCTTCTAATACTTTTGCCAGCCACTACCGAAAATAGTATAGTTCTATTTTATGAACCCCTAAACACGACATGTTCAAATCCTCTAGAAGACATTAGACCAAAATTTTGAAATTATTTTAGAAGGGTGAGGAAAAAACACTGATGATTCATCAGAATGATTTCTACGTTAGCGTTTTAAGTAAATTTTACAAGCCTATCACATGAGTGAATCAACTCTTAACAAATCAATGATGAAATTAAT
>JARRMG010000100.1:0-3508 GCA_037386265.1 Nitrosopumilaceae archaeon | reverse complement strand
GCCCGCCTTGTAGCGCCAAACGGCACACTAGTCACCCTGCACCCGAAACAGGAAGATATTGTCATCCCGCCCCTGATCGCATCGTTCTCGGTTTGCCATAACAATGATCAATTGAAAGATCACAAACATCCATTATTCCTTTTCCATTAATTTTTACTGCCAAAGACTCTGGTTTGAGTTTTTTTCCATTACATGTATTGCATGGAGTATCTCGCATGAATTGCTTTAGCCATTCTCGTTTTGATTCTGAATCAGTTTCCATAAAGACACGCTGCAAGTTTTCCAAAACCCCTTCAAATGCATCGGTGTATTGCCAAGAAGAATCGCCAGACTTTGATCTATATTTGAAATCTATCAAGTCTTCAGAGCCATGTAAAATTATTTTCAGATGCTTTGGTTTAATTTTTGAGATAGGAGTCATCAAATCAAATCCAAACTTTTTTCCTACCGCCCTTAATGCCTGTCGTCTAAAAGATGAAAATCGTCCACTCCATGGAACTATTGCACCATCTAAAATGGATTTAGTTTTGTCTGGAATTACTAAATCTTCATCAAATTCCATTTTTACCCCAAGTCCATTACATGCTTTACACATTCCAAACGGAGAATTAAAAGAAAAGGTTCTGGGCTCTAATTCACCAATTGTCAAACCACAATATGGACATGCATTGTTTTGAGAAAATATTTTTTCTTCTTTTTCAGAAGAAATCATCACATCTCCCTTTGATGCTTTGATAGCAGTTTGAATTGCCTCAAAAAGCCGTGACCTTTCTGATTTTTCAGTTTGAATTCTATCTACTACAATCTCAATATTGTGCCATTTTTGCCTGTCAAGTGGAGGAATATCCTCATCTAGGCTCAAAATTTCGCCATTTAGACGAATTCTAGAGTATCCGTCTTTCTTTATTTGCTCAAATAGTTTTTCATATGTTCCTTTTTTTCTCTGAATTATAGGAGACAAGACTAGAATTTTTTGCCCGTTAAAATCTTTGAGAACAGAATCGGATATTGTTTCAATTGATTGACTAGAAATTTTTCTGCCGCAATTTGTACAGTAAGGAATTCCTATTCTTGCAAAAAGCAATCGCATGTAATCATAAATTTCAGTTGTAGTTCCAACAGTAGAACGAGGGTTTTTACTTGTTGTTTTTTGTTGGATTGAAATGGCAGGAGACAACCCTTCAATAGAATCAACGTCTGGTTTGTCCATCATTTCTAAAAATTGTCTTGCATATGCTGAAAGGGACTCAACATATCGTCGCTGCCCTTCAGCATATATTGTATCAAAGGCCAAAGTAGATTTTCCAGAGCCTGACAATCCACTAATTACAACTAGATTATTCTTTGGAATGTCAACATCAATGTTTTTTAAATTATGATGTCGTGCACCACGGATTTTTAATTTATTTTCTGTCATCTTTGAATTTAATCTCTCGTTCTAGTCTTTTTATTCTATCTCTGCATTCGATTGCCCTCTCAAAGTCCAAGTCTTCAGAATACTTTTTCATCTGTGCTTCAAGATCAATGATATCCGTTGCCAAATCATGAGTAGATTTTAGTTTTGAATCATCTAAAGTAGTAACTTGTTCTGGAACCGATTTTATTATTGTTTGAGGAGTAATGTTATGCTCTTTGTTGTACAATATTTGTTTTTCTCTACGCCGATTAGTTTCATTCATTGCATGCTTCATTGATTCTGTTGTACGGTCTGCATACATTATCACCGAACCATTTTCATTTCTTGCAGCACGACCAAAGGTTTGAATTAAACTAGTAAAGTTTCTCAAAAATCCTTCCTTGTCTGCATCCAGAATTGCAACCAAAGAAACTTCAGGAATGTCAAGCCCCTCTCGAAGTAAGTTGATTCCAACTAGTACATCAAATTCCCCTAGTCGCAGTTGCCTAATGAGTTCAGTTCTCTGAAGACCTTCAATTTCAGAGTGCATATATCGAACTCTAACCTGTTTTTTTGAGAGATATTCGGCCAAATCTTCGGCCATTCGTTTAGTAAGAGTAGTGACCAAAACCCGTTGATTATTTGATGCCCTTTTTGAAATTTCTTCAATCAAATCATCCATTTGATTTTTTGATGGTCTAATTTCCACATAAGGATCAAGCAATCCAGAGGGCCGTACTAATTGCTCGGCAATCTGAGAAGATATTTTATTTTCATATTCGCCAGGAGTGGCAGATACAAACAAAGTATTTTTTATATACTCTTCAAATTCTTCAAATTTCAAGGGCCTATTATCATATGCGCTTGGCAATCTAAATCCATATGTTACAAGCTCTTTTTTTCTAGAATGATCACCTTTGTACATCCCATGAAGTTGAGGTAATGTAACATGAGATTCATCAATTACTAATAGAAAATCATTACCAAAAAAATCTAACAAACAAAATGCCTTTTCGCCTGCTTTTCTTCCATCAAAATGTCTAGAATAGTTTTCAATACCTGAACAATAACCAAGTTCTTCAATCATTTCCAAATCATATTTTGTTCTCATCTCAAGTCTCTGTTTTTCTAGTTCATTGAGCTCAGGAAGTCTTTTTTCTAGTTCATTTTTTATTGATTGAACAGCTCTTTCTCTTACATCTTTTGCAATAAGATAATGTTTTGCAGGAAAGATTTTCATTTGCTCAACCTTGCGTTTTTCTTTAAGTGATACATGATCAAGCAAAGTAATTTTTTCAATTTCATCACCAAATAATGAAATCCTAACTATATCCTCAGAGTATGCAGGAACAATATCAATAGTGTCCCCCTTTACTCTAAAATTACCAGGAGCAACCTCAAGATCATTTCTTTCATATCGTGCATCAACAAATTTTCTAATGAGCTCGTTTCGTTTGATTTCATCTCCAGAATTTATTGTAATTGCCAAATCTTCCCAATCATCAGGATTGCCAAGAGAATAGATGCATGAGACAGTTGAAACTATGATTGTAGGCTCTCCTGAGAGAAGCATTGCGGTAGCCTCTAATCTTAATTTTTCAATCTTTTCATTTATCTGAGTATCTTTTTCAATATAGGTATCAGTTTGAGGAATATAGCTTTCAGGCTGATAATAGTCATAGTAAGAGACAAAATACCCCACATTGTTTTTTGGGAAAAACTGTTTTAATTCTGAATAAAGTTGGGCGGCAAGAGTTTTGTTGTGTGATATTACGAGGGTATTTTTCCCTGTCCGTGCAATGACATTTGCCACGGAGAAGGTCTTTCCACTTCCAGTAACACCGATTAATGTTTGAACTGTTCCTTTGTTTACTCCCCGAACCAAAGTGTCTATTGCTTGTGGCTGATCTCCAGTGGGTGAGAATTCAGAATGCAATTCAAATTCATGAAGTTGTTGCAACAATGGCGATAGTTTGAAACTGAACTTATAGCTAACTAATTTTTGTTAAATACCTCAGGTCAACAAAAAATCATTTTTTCATAATCAAATTTTTATGAGTTGAATTCCAAACAATTTACCATATAGGCTCTTCAACCATTTTCAAACCTGAT